>JAJHRT010000152.1 GCA_020833575.1 Thermofilum sp.
CCGGAGAGCTCCTGGGCGAGCCTCACGTCACCGGTCTCCATGTACAGCTTGACCGCCTCCTGGAGCTTGAGGGGCAGGCTCGCCAAGTACTCCTGGTCAACTCGCCTCCTCCTCAGCTCCCTCAGCTCCCTGTCCTCTTCCCCCCACTCCTCCATGAGTCTCTCAAGCCTGGAGGATTCCGAACTCCCTGGCAACCCTAACCACCTCCCGCCGCGAGAACGCGTGCTTGGTCTCCTGCTCATACTCGGCAACAACTTCTTCGAAGCTCCCGGAGGTTGCAGCGCCTGTCACGTAAAGGTGGGCTAAGAGGCGCAGCGAGTTCCAGACGATAGCGGGTGCTAAACTCTCCCCAGCAGCCTCGTAAGCCCTGATCACGCCGCGGTTCTCCGACAGGACTACTGCGCCAATGCGCCTAGCTAGGGCGACGCACACAGCCTCAGGCGGGTCGATCCTCGGGATCCTCGGGTTCCTCCTCGCCTCGACTATAAGCCTTAACGCCTCGTCCTCGAGATCCCTTGACGAGGGGTGCACCGTCAGAAAGCCTGCGGACATCCACTCTCTCAGTACCCTGAGGGGCTGGGGCGTTGATATCTCGCGCATCACAGGCTCGGGAACAATGCCAAGGGAGAAAACCTTCCACAACAGGTCGCGCCTGCTCCACCTGGTCCAGTCGATGATGAAGCAGGCATCCAGCACGCAGACGGAGGGTAGGCTCACCAGAGTATCCCCGCCTTAATCCGGACCTCGTTGAACTCGTCTTCACTCATCCCAGCCAGCTTAGCTGCCAACCAGAGGTCCCCCGTCTCTATGTACAGCTCGATCGCCTCCCTCACGCGCGGCGGCAAGCTCTCGATGTACCTCCAGTCGGCACTCCTCCTCCTCAGCTCCCTCAGCTCCCTGTCCTCCTCCTCCCACTCCCTCACAAGCTTCTCCAGATCGGCAGACACAGTGTAATGCTGCAGCGCTCGAAATAACCCTTTCGTAGCGCACCCAGCAGTCTCAGGGTGGTGGGCGAGGCGCCCGCCTGCAGCCCCCTTCCCCGGGCGCGCCCCAGCTAGGTGGATAAATACATGTTGTTTGCGAATACACCTGATGCCCTCGTGGAGGGTTCACAGGCTCCACGCCCGCAGGCTGCTCCGCGAGCTGGGAGTGGAGCGCGGCCAGGGCATGCCCATCGAGGTCTTCGTGGACCTCCTCGTCGACGCGCCGGAGGAGGCCTTGAGGCTCGTGAGGAGCAAGCTGCGGGCAGGTGACAGGCTGCTCTACCTCCTGCTCTTCGAGGGCAAGCTGAGGCCCGAGGACCCTGTCGCGCGGCACGACTGGGGGGCGTGGAGGGGCAGCTGGGCGTCGCTGCAGGCGGCGAGGAGGGTGGCGGAGCTGGTGGCGGGCAGGCCGGGCAGGCTGCTCGTCGACCTGCACGTGTCCCTCGACTACCTCTGGAGGGTTGGGGACCTCGAGGCGTACCGCAGGTGGGCTGAGAGGATGGGCGTCGCGGGGGAGGTCGTGGGCTACGTGCTGAGGAGCTTCAGCGGGGGTGGGCGCGCGTGAGCCTCGCCGGCAGCTGGCTGGAGGTCTACCGCGAGGTGGCGGGCAGGAGGGGTAGGAGGGCTGAGCAGCTGCTCGAGGAGCTCAAGGCGAGGTTCGTGAGGGAGGTTGTGGGCAGCGAGCTCCCCCGCGTGGCGGAGTGGGTCTCGCACCTGCTCTCGGCGGAGGAGAGGCTGAGGAGGGTCCTCGGGGTGAGGGGCGTCGTCTACCCCAAGGAGCTCAAGTCCTTCCTCGAGGGCTGCGAGGCCCACCTGCGCAAGAAGCTCTTCATCTACGCGCACGACCTAGCCCGCGGCAGGCTGACGCCCGAGGAGTTCCTCGAGAGGGCTGGCGCCGCCGTGAGGACCTCGCTGCTGACGAACAGCAGGTCGCTCTACCAGTCCTGGGTCTTCATCACCCTGGTCGCCCACCTCGCCGAGAGGGGCTTCAGGCTCATCTACCCAGACGACATGCACCTCCACCTCGAGCGCTCCGGCAGGCAGAGGACGGGGGAGATCCCGCCCAACGCGGTGCTCTCCGACGGCTACCGCGCGCTCAGCCTCTTCGTCGAGGCCCCCAGGCCCGTCGGATGGGAGGACACCGGGGACCTCGCGAGGGCGTGGAAGCTCTACGTGGCCCTGAGGCCCGACATGCTCGCCTACGGCGGGAGGGTGGCGAACATCGTCGTACCCGGCGGCGACCCCCCGGTGCTGAGGCCCGACGTCGTGGTGGAGTGCAAGGAGCTCGACGACTGGCACAGGAGGGGCAGGGAGCTGAAGGGGCCCATAGCCAGCCCCCTCACAGCGGAGGAGTGGAGGGAGAGGTGGATCACCGGGCTGTACGCGGGCCTCGCGGAGGTGCTGAACGCCCAGCCGAGCGAGGTCAGGGCGAGGCTGCAGGAGAGGCGGGGGCTGAGGCTCAAAGACCCCCAGATCGTGATCCTCTACAAGCGCTTCTACGAGCCCAGGAGGATGGTCCTCGTGACCAGGGCGCCCACACCGCCCGAGGTCCGGAGGCTGCTCGAGGAGGAGGGCATCGAGGTCTACGACGGGGT
>JAJHRT010000037.1 GCA_020833575.1 Thermofilum sp.
AGCTCTTTATCTTCGCCTCTATCTTCGACTGGGCCTCGTCGAGGAGCTGCTTTATCGCTTTGACAGCCGCGTCGGCACCCTGCTCGTTGTACTTCGTCACGATCGCGCTGAGCGCGTCCGCGACCGGGCCCCAGACGTAGTTCATGTTCGCCGACTTGGGCATAGGCACGCTGTTCGCAACAGACTGGGCGAAGCCCAGTATCATCGGGTACTTGTCAGCGTTGGCCTGTAGGTACTGCAGCATCGAGAGCTTCACTGGGATGTAGCCTGCGTCCACCAGGATCCTCAGCCCGTCGTCGCTCAGGGTGAACCACATTGAGAAGAGCAGCGAGGCGTACAGCCTGTTCTTGTCGCCGGTGGTGACGCTGGTGATCCAGAGCAGCTTTACCCCTGAGAAGGGCTTCGGGGTCTTGCCGTCAATCGGCGGTATGGCGTACACCACGGCGTTGCGTATGTTCTCCTGGATGGTCTTCGTGTTCCAGGGCCCTGTGATCATGCAGGGCGCTCTCTTCTCCAGGAAGATCTTGAGCTGAGCCTCCATCCCGGTGTCAGCTGTGTACATGTACTTCATGACGTGTGTGACGTAGAAGGTCAACCCCTCCACGGTGCCAGGGCTGTTCACCCCTACGGCGTTCTTATCCTCGTCGTAGTAGAAGCCGCCGAAGGCCGTCACGAACGGGTACACGTGGTAGGGGTCGATCTGGTACGCCAGCCCGTACGTGTTCTTAGACGGGTTGTACCACTCCTGCATAACCTTCTCGTACTCGCCCCAGCTGCGCGGGGCGGCTGGGACGAAGTCCTTGTTGCAGACGAGGGCTATAGCCTCAGCAGCCCAGGGCAGGCCGTAGAGGCGCAGCTTGTACATGCCGCTGGTGAAAGCTGAGGCCATGTACTGCCCCTTCAGGTCTGCGATCGTCTCGGGCGGCAGGTACTGGTCCAGCGCTATTATTGCTCCGCTGTCCGCCAGGTCCCCGGTCCAGTCGTGAGCCCACGTGAACACGTGGGCTGTGTTCTCAACATCGCCCGTGAGGACCCCGGCTTTGACCTGCTCCTTCATATTCTGGACGTTTGTGTACTTTACAGTCACACCCGGGTACTCCTTCTGGAACCTCTCTATGACGCTCTTCATCACGCTGACCTCCCAGTCGCTCATCTGCGTCCAGAAGTTGATAGTGACCTTCACCTCTCCTCTCCTCACCTTCTCCACGAAGTCGTAGAAGTCTGCTGGAACCCTGATCGAGCTAGCACCTATTGTAAGGGTCTGCAGCGTAGGTCCTGGGGGCTGCGGCTGGGCCGGCTGCTGTGGCTGCGCAGGCTGTGCAGGTTGAGTCGGCTGTGGCTGAGGAGGCGCGGCGGGCGGGGTGGGCTGGCTGGGTGGAGGTAGAGTCAGGAAGTACGCTGCGAGGATACCTATAGCCGCGATAACCAGTGCGATCGCAGCTATGGCGGTTTTACCCAGCTTCAAGCTCCCACCGGCATGAAATCCTTTGCGCGCCTTATAAATAAACTTCTCCTTAAAAACCCTTATACTAAACCCCCGGAATACCTAGGCTTTTATTTTTAGCTACGCAGCGACAGCCCTGGGGGGAGCTCTTGTACGAGGTCAGGGGGCGCGAGAGGATACAGGGCGAGAGGCTTGGCAGGTACGTGGTGGAGTTCTCCTGCAGGTGGCCGAGCGAGGCTGACTACCTCTACCTGGTGTCCTCCTTCACTGCCTTCTTCCCAGGTAGGGTCGAGCTAGCCCGCGAGGGTGAGCGCGGGAGAGCGGTGGTGAGGCTCTGGGAGGGCATATACCCGTACAGGTTCGCCTCAACATGCGGGGTGAGCTTCCCCGACGAGGAGAACCCCCTAAGAGCCAGGTTGAGGCTCTGGCCGGATAGCGATTACGCCGAGGAGTTCTCCCTCGCCACCGTCGGCGTCCAGGAGTTCCTCGAGGCTTCGAGAGAGGGGAGGCTGAGATCGGAGGTTGTGCTGCACGATGAGCGCGACCCCGCGTTCATTAGCTACTACCTCGGCTACACGGTGGTCAGGCTGAGAGCTCCTAGGGGCGTTCTCTCGCGGGTGCTGGTCGAGACCAGAGGAGGCACGGTCACCCCCATGGTGAAGTTCCACTCTAGCGACTGGGCTGACACCTTCCAGGGCGTGGTCGAGGGGAAGCTCGAGTCGTACAGGTTCATCCTGGAGGCGCACGGCGAGAGGGTTCTCTACGGCAGCAACGGCTTGGGGGACGAGGAGTTCATCTCGCCCGGGAGGATCGCCGGGGTCGACCAGCCGCGCTGGTTCATAGGCGCGGTGTACTACCTCGTGTTCCCCGACAGCTTCGTGCGCAGCTCCAAGGTCCTTGAGAGGAGGCCCAGGGCAAGGCTAGGGGGCAGGCTGAGGGATATCACGCAGAGCCTGGACCACATAGCCTCGCTGGGCGTGGACGCCATCTACCTGACGCCCATATACAAGGCCCTGAGCTACCACCGCTACGACGTCACAGACCACACCGCTGTCGATGAGTGCCTGGGCAGCTGGGAGGACTGGCTCGAGCTCGTGCGGGAAGCGGGTAGGAGGGGCATCAGGCTCATCCTAGACGTTGTAGCGCACCACGTCTCTCCCTGCAGCAGAGAGTTCTCAGAGGCCCTGCTCAACCCGGGCTCACCCTACCGCAGCTGGTTCAGGTTCTGCGGGCAGCCCAGCGCTGGCGAGGTCGAGGCGTTAAGGAGGTTTGTGGAGGGCGGTTGCCGCGAGCTCCCGAGGGAGCTCTGGGGCAAGAGGCCCTTCTACGAGTCATTCCTGTGCAACTGGCTCATGCCGAAGCTGAACTACTCAAACCAGGAGGTTGTGGAAAGGCTGGTGCGGATAGCGGCCTTCTGGCTGGAGAGGGGAGCAGGGGGCTTCAGAGTGGATGTGGGGCACGCGATCCCCGACCAGGCTCTCCGCTTCTTCTACGAGAAGGTGAAGGAGAAGTGCGCGGACTGCGTGATCATCTTGGAGATCCCGAAGGGTGCGGGCTTCTACCCGCTGGGGGTGATCGCCGACTCCGCGATGAACTACGACCTCAGGGCTCTGCTACTAGAGTTCTTCGTGCACAGGACCATGGACGCGGCGCGCTTTGTCGAGGGAGTCAAGGAGCTCTACGCCAGCATGCCCGTCCATGCTGCGCACTCGATGTACAACCTCCTGGGCAGCCACGACACACCGCGCATAGCCACGCTCTGCGGCGACCGAGGTGCTCAGTGCCTGAGGGTCCTGTACACTGCCCTCTTCGTGATGCCAGGCTCGCCGTCAATCTACTACGGCGACGAGGTGGGGATGAGGGGTGGGGGAGACCCGGACAACAGGCTCCCGATGGTGTGGGATGAGGAGAAGTGGGACAAGGAGCTCCTCTCTCACATCAGGAGGCTCTCAGCCCTTAGGCGGAGGCTTAAGCCCCTGAGGCTCGGCTTCTTCAGCGCCGAGGCCCTGGGCGGGGAGGCCGTGAAGCTGGTCAGGTGGTGGGAGGACGAGGAGGTGGTGGTGCTGCTGAGCAGAGGGCCCACCCGAGCGGAGCTGCCCTTGGAGTACGTGGATGTGGAGAGCGGGGAGCGCGTCAGAGAAGTAGCGCTGGAAGCTTACTCGTGGAGGATCCTTAACAGAAAAAGGTGAGTTTACTGCTTGCCCCTTACTCCTTCTTCCTCGGTCTCAGCAGCATGCTTACGCCAATCCCTATCAGCAGGCCGGCGATCAGGCCGACGGCAAGCGAGCGGTAGACCTCCTGGTAGCCGGCCCTGTAGGCTTGCAGCTCGCTCTGCAGCCTGCTCACCTGCTCCTGCAGAGCAGCGACCTGCCCCTGCAGGCTGGACACCTGGGCTTTCAGGCTGTCCCTCTCCTGCGTGACCGAGGCCAGCTGCTCCCTGAGCAGGGCGACCTCCTGCTGCGAGGGCGGCTGGGCAGCTGCCCTGGAGACTCCGCGCACCCGGGCGAAGGTGCCATTCTTCTCAGCCACGTAGCTGCTGAGCTGGGCGTACTGGTCCTGCGCGGTGGGTGCCAGGAGGTCCATCACGCGCGGGACAACGTTGAAGAGAACTGCCTTAGCGTGCTTGGCGCCCACGCCCACAACCCAGACGTCCGGGTCCACGCCGAAGGGCCTTATCCTCATGCTCCCGTAGCCATCGTAGCTGGTCACCGCGACTGTGTAGACCCACTTGTCCATGTTCTCGGCGTCGGGGAGCACGCTCTTGGAGACCTCCGCCACTATGGCGTTCCTAGCGGGGTCTGCGTACACTTTGAGGTTCTTCCCGTCCTGGACGAGCACAGAGCCGTCCGCGAAGTAGATCGCTGCCCTCTCGCCGCTGGGCACGGGGTCGGAGCCCCAGCCGGGGGCTAGGAGGAGCGCTACATGCCATGCGGAGTCCTCCGTGACGTTCACGTTCAAGCCGAAGGTGTCCGTCCTGCCGGGGGCTTTGAGCGTCGTGTGCACGTAAACGTGGGTGTACTGCAGGCAGAACCCGTTGGGCCCGCCCCACGGGTTGCCGCCCAGCTCCTTGAAGTAGGCTTCGAAGATCACGGTGTCGCCCGCGTCAAGCACCCTGAACTGTGTCAGGTCGAAGACCCCTGGCACGAACACGTCCGCCTTGGGGTACTTGTACCCTCCGGCACCGTCATCATCCCCCTCTGGATCCGTCATCTCGAAGACAACCCTAGCGCCCGCGGCCGCGGCTGCCCTGGGCACCACTAGCTGGTGGACAAGGCCTACCCTCGAGGAGTACTCCACCACCCTGGCTGAGTCGTACGACACCGCGACCACGTAGACCTGCTCTCCCTGGGATAGAGCCAGCTGGCTCCACGGGACGAACGCCTCCACCCCCTCCTTGACCGCCGCAGCCCCGTAGAAGAGCGGCGTCCACCCACCCCTACCGTCGGCTGCGCTGACCACCAGAGTCGAGTTCGCGGGGATGATGAGCACCTCGAAGAACAGCCCCATGCCCAGGTCCACCCTGGAGTACCTCGGGAAGGAGTTAAAGCCGGGGTGCATCGGGCTAACGCTCCTGGATGACGCGGTTGTGTAGACAGCCACGGCGACGCTCGGGCTGGAGAGCGCCTCCCTGCCCGCTGGGACCACCGCTATGTACAGCCCGGAGGCTGAGGGTAGGAGTAGGACGCTCCGCGCTACCCTACCGCCCATGGACATGTTGAGCGCGCCAGCCCACTCGTCAGCCGAGATCACCCCGTCGAGATCAGGCTCCCTCCTGGGTGGTTTCGGCACATCGGTGTTGAGGACTCCGACTGGCGTGGCGTCGGGGTTGAACTGCGTCAGCAGGTAGTCGGGTGGCTGCAGGCCCGCCTCGATGTAGGCCTTCCTCAGGTACCCCTTGTACAGCGGGTTGGCGGGGAAGCCGCCGCCCATGTCCCCGCCGTACCAGAACGTCCAATCGCTCGCCTCAGCCCTGAGTATGTTCTCAACAGCCCTCGGGTTCACCAGCATGGCCTCTTGGAGGTTCCGGGCGCCGAGCTTCCTCAGCACATCGCTCCTGGTCTTCACGAGCAGCATCCACGCGGCATTCTCCTGCCTCTGGCCGATCCACACTGCCAGCTCTCCCCCGGACCAGGAGCCCTCAGGGATCCTCGCGGCGACATCCTTCCTCGGGAGGAGAGTGTAGGCGTCGTCTGTGTAGCTGAGCGGCATGTCCGAGATGTCTCTGCCCACCAGGTCCAGGTACCTGTACGTCTTCAGCGGGAGCTCCCTAGCGGTGTGCGAGAACCTCGCCAGGTACTCAGCGGGCGTCGTCGTGATGAGCACCCCCTTAGACTGGTACTCGGAGAGCAGGGAGTAGAGGGTCTCGAGGAATGTATCGCCGAACTCCTGGTAGTACTCCCACGGGTTCTCGCCGTCCAGCGCCACCACCACGATGTTCGTCCCGTCGCTCTTCTTCGCGAGCTCTAGCAGCCTGCTCACGAAGTCCTGAGCAGCCTGCTTCGGGTCCCACCTGCTGTACTGGAACCCGATGAGGTCGCTGAGCTGGGTGTTCCTGAAGAACACGTAGATCCTGGCCCCGCCGTACGCCGCGTACCAGGCGCGCAGGCCGACCGAGGGGTCCGCCGGGCTGAAGCCCGCCTTCGCGAGGAGGGACTCGTCGGTCACGGTCCACGTGAAGCCCTCTTCAGCGAAGATCGAGAGCACGCGGTCGTTCACAGCCTGCTCGGCTGGCCACACGCCCCTCGGCTTGTAGTTGAACACCTTCTGGAAGAGTGAGGCGCCGAGGCTCACATGCATTCTCACGTCCTCCTCCAAGCCCAGGTCCGCCAGGATGGGGGCGAGCGGGTGGCTGTAGGGTACGGGTATCAGCTCCACCTGGCCCTTGCCAGCTAGGGACGCGTAGATCCCCAGCACCTTGCCCAGCAGGTCCCTGTGGGCGTTGAGCACGTCCTGCAGCTGCTGCCGTGTGAACCCCTTGCCGCCCGCTAGCGCTTGCTGCCTGAGCTGGTAGAGCTGGGGGTACTGCTCCCTCAAGACCAGGGGGTCGATCCAGAAGAGGTTGAAGAGGACGGCCAGGTCGAGGTAGTCCTGCTCGGTGAACTCGCCCGCAACCCTCGCCTTGTACTCCTGCTCAGGGAGGTACCTGTACTTCGAGAGAGCGCTCTGAGCCCTGTCCCTGAGCTCCCTGAACCTCGGAACCACGTTAACCACCCTATCCCAGTTGACGTCGAAGAACCCGCCGGGCATCGACAGCATCGAGAACTTCTCCTCCACGGTCAGGGGCTGCCCGCTGGCGATCTTCTCGGAGAGCGCCAGCCTGTAGTCCCTCATGCCCCTGTTGTAGTCCAGTATCTGCTGGATGAGCGACCCCGAGAACGTGAAGGTCACCTTGATCGAGGGGTACTTCGAGAGTATGTAGGCCATCTTGTAGTAGTTGCCGGCGGTGTGCATTCTCACCCACGGCAGGAGGAAGGCCGTCTCGTTGACGTCGTAGTACCACGGCTGGTGGTAGTGCCAGATGATAGCCACGTAGAGGGGCTTAGCCTCTTGCCCAGCAGCATTCACCGCTAGGAACTGCGCAGCAATAATTAATGAAATTAGCAGGGCACAAGCGAACCCCTTTTTACTCATATCGACCACCTAAAGATCAAAAGGTAAAAAAGTCTTTGGTTTTCACCTAGCTTGAGGGCTTAGCCGCCTCCTTGCCGGGCTTTCTCCTGCCCAGGAAGTACCCTGCAGCAATGCCCACGACCAGGAGCACTACCGCGAGCGCTGCCGCTGTGCCTGTGCTCATGGTCGTGGCCCGTAGCTCCTCCAGCTCGCTCTTCAGCTTGGAGTTCTCGTCCTGCAGGCTCTTCACCTGGCTCTGCAGGTTGTTGACCTGGCCTTGCAGGCTGGACACTTGCCCCTGCAGGCTGGAGACCTGGGCTTTCAGGCTGTCCCTCTCCTGCGTGACCGAGGCCAGCTGGGCTTTGAGCTGGGCGACCTGCTGGGCCAGCACCGGCGGTATCGTGGCTGGCGTCTTAGCCTCGGGGTCGAAGCTGCTGAGCCACGCGTACTGCTGCTCAGCCGTTATGCCGTTGGGGTACTCGGGGGAGTAAACCGCGATGTCGAGCACCCTGGGCTCGATGCCGAACTTAATGGCGTTAGCGATCGCCACCTTCTGCTTGTCGTCAGCGGTGGCAGTGCCCCAGATAAGCCACTCCTCCTTGCCAATCCCCACGGGTCTCACTCTGAGGGGGCCGAAGCCGTCGTGGCTCGCTACAGCAACCACAAACCTCCAGCTCTTGATGTTAGCCAGGTCGCCGTACGCGAAGACAGACTTGTCGACGGTGGCCACTATGGCGTTACCCTCAACGGCAACCTTCAGGAGGTCGTCCTGGACGACCACGTCGAACGGCCTGTACACGGCGGCGCACTGCCCGCTGGGCAGGGGCTCTGGCGGCGTCTCCCAGCAGGGGCCTATGAGGACTGCGTAGTGCCAGGCCCAGGAGGGGTCGAAGTTGATGTTCAAGCCGATGGCGCTAGCCCTAGCCGGGACGTTCGCTGGGGCATCTGACCGGATATAGATGTGCACCTGCTGCAGGCAGAACCCGTTCTTGCCGCCCCACGGGTTGCCGCCCAGCTCCTTGAAGTAGACCTTGAAGGTCACAGTCTTCTCGCCCACGTACACCTCGAACCTCACAATGTCGAACACACCAGGCTTGAACACGTCAGCGCC
>JAJHRT010000153.1 GCA_020833575.1 Thermofilum sp.
GCTGTCCTCTCTATGGCTTGGAGGATCTCCGGGGGGAAGATGTAGAGTGAGGTGTTAGCGAGGTTGGAGAGGGGCTCCCTGGGCTTCTCGACGATCCTCCTGACCCTGTAGAGCCCGCCGCCAAGGGGCTCGCCCACCACCACGCCGTACCTCTGGGGCTCGCTAACCCTCCGAACGGTGATGAGGGGCTCCCCCCTCTCGCCGTGGACGCGCACGACCTGGGCTGCCACGTTGCCCCCTAGGAAGGCGTTGTCGCCCGCGGCTGCGGCGAAGAACTCTCCCTCCACGAAGCCCCTCGCCATGTACACCGCGTGCCCGGTGCCCCTCGGGGTGGGCTGGTTGACCCAGGCTATGAAGGAGGACTCCACCTTCTCGTAGAACCTCCTCAGCGTGCGCGCCTGCACCTCCTTCCCCAGGCCCTCCAGGTACTCCACGAAGTCCCAGTCGGGGGTGAAGTGGTCCTCGATAGCCCTCTTGCCGCGCCCCACCACGAAGCAGTACTCCCTGATCCCGGCGTCGAACAGCTGCTCGAAGACTATCTGGATCACGGGCTTCGGCAGCAGGGCCCCCTCCTCGGGCACCGGCAGGGGGAGCATCTCCTTGGGCAGCTCCTTCGTGAACGGGATAAGCCTCGTGCCCAGCCCGGCAGCCAGGATGACCGCCTTCCTAAGCCTCAAGCGCAGCCCCTCCCGAGCCGCTGGGCGGGAGCCTATAACCCTTTCCCCCGCGGCGGAGCGAAACAAATAAGTTAGGGTATCCACCTGTCATAAGCCGATGGTGCAAGCCAGGAAGTTCGGGGAGCTAATCTACACGCCTGAGACAGCGAGCGGCGAGGCAATATCCAAGGTCGAGACCCACACGCCGAAGATCGAGGCACCGGACACCGTGAAGGCCGGGGAGCCCTTCCACGTCAAGGTGAGCGTCGGGCCCCACCCCAACACCGTTCAGCACTCGATAAGGCGGGTTGAGCTCTACTTCTACGAGGAGGGTAGGCCCTTCAACCCCGTGCGCATCGCCGTCACCGAGCTGGAGCCCGAGTACGCGGAGCCCGAGCTCACCTTCAAGGTGGTCGTGAAGAAGAGCGGAGTCCTCTACGCGCTCGAGTACTGCAACCTGCACGGAGTCTGGGAGGCCCGGAAGGAGGTGAAGGTCGCGTAAAAGGGGGTAGTCTAAGCCTTACAGGGTAAAAATAAATACAACTTTTCTTCAGCACTTCTTGTATGCTGACTAGGGGGCAGCGCCTAGGCTACGGTCTCGCCCGCCTCGGCTCTACGATCTTCATGGGGCTCTACGACTTCGCCAGCTTCTACGTCTACTGGGATGTCTTCAAGCTCAACCCGGTCGACGCCGGCCTCATAGGCGTAGCGGGCAAGCTCACGATCATCGTGGCGAGCCTGGTCGTCGGCTACCTCAGCGACTCGATCTGGACCAGGTGGGGTAAGCGGAAGCCCTTCATCGCGACGGGGGCGCCCATGCTCGCCCTCGCAGGCTTCCTGCACTTCACGCCGATCTACTTCCTGCCGCCCGGCGCCTACGGCCTCCTGGTGGCCTGGGGTGTGGCGACGAGCGCCTTCTTCCACTTCGCCTACGCCTGGCTCCTGACGCCCTACCAGGCCTGGCTGGCGGAGATCAGCGAGCCGCAGGAGAGGGTTGACGTCTCGATGATCCAGAACATCGCGAACATCCTGGGCAACGTGGTGAGCACGGTCACTGGCTTTCTCGCGAAGATGCTGGTCGCAGCGGGCCTCTTCATGCCCCTGATCGGCGCCTACAGCCTGGTCCTCATAGCCTTCTTCACGCCGCCCCTCGTCATGATACCGGTCGAGAGGAGAACCGAGGTCAGGCTGAACATCGTGAGGGACTTCAAGGAGGTGTTCAAGTACCGGGAGTACGTCAAGTGGCTGGGGGTCAGGGGCTTCATGTCCACAGCCCAGATGATGCTCGTGGTCACGATCATAGCCTACATAGAGAAGGTCATAGGGGTTGAGCACGCCCTAGCCTCGGCCTCCTTCGGCGTAATCCTCGTAGTCTTCGTGGCGGGCTCCTTCCCCCTCTGGGGTAGGATCGCGAAGAAAAGGGGTAAGGGCTACGCTCTCTCCAGGGCGATACTCCTGCTGATCGCCACCCTCCTCCTGGTGCCGGTCCCCTACCTCCTGGGCAGCAGCGCCCTCAGGATCGCCGTCGGCTACCTCATCGTCGCCATAGGCGCTGTGGCAGTCTCCGCGTACGTCCTCTTCCCCTACGCGGTCATAGCAGACCTCGCCCACTGGTACGAGACCCAGAGAGGGGAGAGCAGGGCCGGCCTCTTCACGGGCTTCGAGGGGATACCGATAAACATCTTCGAGTCCCTAGCCTACGCAATCACAGGCTACCTCATGAGCCTGCCACCAGCCCCAGGCACCAGCTACACCATGGGCCTCCTCCTCTGGGGCTTCGTAGCAGCAGCCTTCGCAGCCTGCGCCCTCGCCATACTCAAGCGCACAAACATAGACCCCTTCCTCAAGAAGTAACTAGCA
>JAJHRT010000039.1 GCA_020833575.1 Thermofilum sp.
AATGTTCTCAAGGGATTCTCCCCCGCTATGGCGAGATACATTCTAGTCGTAGACCAGGGGACGACGGGCACGCGCGCCGCGCTCTACTCGGAGGATGGACAGCCTGTCAGGGGTGGCTGGGCCTACCGTGAGCACACGCAGATATACCCGATGCCAGGTTGGGTGGAGCACAACCCCAGGGAGATCTGGGAGAAGACCCTGCTCTGCATCAAGGATGCTGTGAGCAGAGCCGGGGTGAAGCCCAGCGAGATCGCTGCCATAGGTGTGACGAACCAGCGCGAGACGGTCGTCGTGTGGGATCCCAGGACGGGCGAGCCGCTGCACAACGCTATCGTGTGGCAGGACCGGCGCACCGCAGCTATAACGGACAAGCTGAGGGAGATGCACTTCGACACGATACAGAGGAAGACGGGCCTCGTCCCGGACCCCTACTTCTCAGGCAGCAAGATCCAGTGGCTGCTCGAGAACGTCCCCGGCCTCAGGGAGAAGGCCGAGAAGGGTGAGGCGGTCTTCGGCACGATAGACACGTGGCTCATCTGGAACCTGACGAGGGGGTCCAGGGACGTGCTCACACCGGAGCGTGGGGGAGCCCACGTTACAGACTACTCGAACGCCTCGAGGACAATGCTCTTCAACATAGAGAGGTTTACGTGGGACAGCGAGCTGCTTGAACTCATGGGGCGCATACCCGAGGATTCACTCCCGCTGCCCAGGCCCTCCAGCGACAAGGAGTTCTACGGCTACACAGGCCCCGCCCTCAACAGCGTATTCGAGGGAAAGGCCATACCCGTGGCGGCGGCCGCTGGTGACCAGCAGGCAGCCCTCTTCGGCCAGGCGGGCTTCGCCGAGGGCGATGTGAAGTGCACCTACGGGACGGGCAACTTCATCCTGATGAACACCGGGTCTAAGCCGAAGTTCTCCAGGAGCGGCCTGCTCACCACGGTCTACTACTCCCTTGAGCCCGGCAAGGCAGCGTACGCGCTGGAGGGCAGCATATTCATTACAGGCGCGGCGATCCAGTGGGTGAGGGACGGCCTCAAGCTGATAGAGGTGTCCGCGGAGATCGACCCGCTCGCCGAGGCTGCTGACGACACAGGGGGCCTCTACTTTGTCCCAGCGTTCACCGGCCTGGGCGCGCCATACTGGGACCCCTACGCGCGCGGCCTAATAATAGGCATAACCAGGGGGACCGGCAGGAAGCACATAGCGAGGGCGGTCCTCGAGAGCATCGCCTACCTGACGCGCGACGTGATAGAGGTCATGAAGAGCGAGAGCGGCATGAAGATTGAGGCCTTGAAGGTCGACGGCGGGGCCTCGAAGAGCGACTTCCTAATGCAGTTTCAGGCGGACATCCTGGGCATCAGGGTTGTGCGCCCCCTCATCAAGGAGACCACATCGCTGGGCGCAGCCTACCTTGCAGGCCTCGCGAGCAGGGTCTGGAGCGGCCTGGAGGAGCTCCGAAAGCTGTGGAGAGCGGAGAGAGTCTTCGAGCCCACGATGAGCGAGGAAAAGAGGGAGAGGCTTTACGCTGGCTGGAAAGCCGCGGTGAAGCGAGCACTAGGCTGGGCAAAGGAAGTACCCTGGGCCTACGGCTATTAAGCCCCTGAACCTCTTTGATATTTTTATGAATTATATTTCGCGATAGAGAAATAGAGCTCAGGCATTACTGTTCTCGCCTGACGGCATGAGGCGCGTAGTTGTCATTGGAGGGGGTGTGACCGGTGCGGCGATCGCGTACGACCTCTCCCTACGGGGCTTCAGGGTGACGCTCCTTGAGAGGGGCTCCGCGGGCTCCGGCACCAGTGGCAGGACGCACGGCCTGCTGCACAGCGGCTGCCGCTACGTGGCCGACGTGGAGGTCGCGCGGGAGTGCTACTCCGAGAACCAGATCCTGAGGCGGATTGCCCCCTACCTCTTCGAGAAGAACGGGGGCTTGTTCGTGGCGATAACGGAGGACGACCTGAGGTACAAGGAGTTCTTCCTTGAGAAGTGTGAGGAGGCTGGGATACCGGTCAGGGAGGTGAGCAGGGAAGAGGCCCTGAGGCTTGAGCCGAACCTGAACCCCCAGCTGAAGGCGGCCGTCGTGGTGCCGGACGGGACCTTCGACCCCCTGAAGGTGATCCTGAGCTTCCTCGCCTCGGCCAAGAAGTACGGTGCTGACATCAGGCTGTACAACGAGGTGAGGGGCTTCCGCGTGGGGGGCGGCGAGGTGAAGGCGGTGAAGGTGCTGGACAAGGTGTCCCTGAGGGAGTACGAGCTCGAGGCGGACTTCTTCGTCAACGCGACCGGCGCCTGGGCCAACAAGGTTGCCTCGCTGGCCGGCCTGCACGTGCCGGTGAAGCCGAGCCCGGGCGTGATGGTGGCGCTGGACGGCCGCATAGGCAACATGGTGTTCAACAGGCTCAACAAGCCGGGGGACGGCGACATCATAGTCCACCACAGGGGCACCTCCGTGATAGGCACGACCTCCTGGGTCGTAAGCGACCCGGACGAGGTCACAGCCCCGAAGGAGCACGTCGAGCTCCTCCTGAGGAGGGGGGCGGAGATGGCGCCCATAGTCTCCAGGATGAGGGTGAAGGCCGTTTACGTCTCGTCGAGGCCCCTCATCGGCCAGGCTGCGCAGACGGGCAGGGAGATCAGCAGGAGCTTCGCGATCATCGACCACTCCTCGGAGGGCGTCAGCAACTTCTTCAGCATCATAGGGGGCAAGTTCATCACAGCCAGGCTGATGGCTGAGAAGATGGGGGACGTCGTCTGCGAGCACGCCGGCGTCACCGCGCCCTCGAGGACGGCCGAGCTCCCCCTAGTGCCTTACTGGCACTTCTACGGCTGAGGTGGTGGGCTTGAAGGTGAGGCTGGTCGTCAGGAGGTGGAAGGAGGGCTGGAGGGCCCCGCGCTACGACGTCTTCGAAGTCGAGGCAGACCCCAGCGAGTCCGTGCTCGACCTGGTGGAGAGGGTGAGCCTGAAGCTAGACCCAACGCTCACGTTCGAGCACGCCTGCCACCACGGCGTGTGCGGCGCGTGCGGCATGGTCGTGAACGGCGTGGAGAGGCTGACCTGCGTGACCAGGGTGGGGGATGTCGCGAGGAATGGGGTGATCCTCGTTGAGCCGCTCCACGGCTTCAAGGTTGTCAGCGACCTTGTCGTGGACAAGTCCAGGATGTTCTCCAGGTACCCCGACGACACGCGCACCCTGGAGCGCGTGGCAGCCCAGGTGGAGAAGCTCTGGGACTGCGTGGAGTGCGGCATCTGCTACTCGGCTTGCCCAGTGGCCTGCTCCTACCCCAGCTACCTCGGCCCCTCGGTGCTCGCCTGGGCATTCCACAGGGCCGTGGAGGAGGGCAGGGTGCCGGCGCCGGTTGCCTCCAGGTCGGGCGTGTGGTCCTGCCACGCCGCCTTCGACTGCAGCGAGAAGTGCCCTGTGAACTTCCAGCCGGGTGAGAAGATCATGAGGCTGAGGCGCCTCCTCCTGAGGGGTGCTGTAGAGGTGGTGTGAGGTGGGTTTAGGGGAGGCTCTGAGGAGCTGGCTCAGGGTCAGAGGGAGGAGCGCAGAGCACGTATCCTTCGCCGTGCGCAGGCTCGCTGGGATGGTGCTAGCTCTATACCTGGTGGTGCACATGGTCGACATCTCCACGCTGCTGATGGGTGAGCACGTGTACAGCGCCTTCCTCCAGGTCTTCGCATCCCCTATCGGGCTGGTGTTCGACGTAGTGCTGTGGGCATTCCTGGTGCTGCACGGCGCCCTAGGCCTCTACTCGGCGCTGGTGGAGGCCGGCCTGCTGCTCGAGAGGAGGAAGGTGCTCCTGGCGGCGGCGTGGGCGGCGGCCCTACTCCTACTGGTGGTGGGCATCGTGGTGATCCTCTATGTCATGGGGTAGGAGAGGCCTGGGCTGGCTGCTGCAAGCTGTGACTGGCGCACTGCTAGTGGTGCTCATCAGCGCCCACATCGTCAGGGTGCACCTCGAGGGCTCCTACAAGGGACTGCCCACGTACCAGGATGTCCTGTCGGCCTTCAAGAACCCCTTGATCGTCGCGGCTGAGCTCGCCCTCTCGTTCTCCGTGATCTACCACGCGATGTACGGGCTTTACATGGTCGTGGTCGAGGCTGGGCTGCTCGGCGAGCGCAGGGCTAGGGCGCTATTCACCGTGGCGGGCGTAGCGCTGGCAGTGTACACGCTGGCGGTCACCGCGTACCTCGCCCTGAAGCCCTGAGGCCAGCTGTGCGGCGGGCTTTTCTCTAGGGAAAACTGTTTTTCTCCTGCTTTCCGCGGCATTCCTTAAACCCCCCTGGTGGTAGGTAGTGAGTGATGCGGAGGGTAGGCCTAGTCGCCCTGGTGCTGGCGCTGCTGGTGGCAGCAGCGCCCCTCGTGCAGCTGGCTAGCGCGGAGAACGACCGCTCAGCAGAGGTTCTGATCCAGAACGCGAAGAGGCTCCAGCAGTTCGTCCACTACAGGAACTCCGTCATCTCTGCTAGCGTTAACACTACCCTTCTGAACAAGACCTGGTCGACGATCCTGAACCTGACCGCGCAGGCGGACCAGTACCTAGACCTAGCTGTTCAGCTGTACAGCTCCGGGAACTACACGGCTGCCAAGGAGCTCGCCCTCAAGGCGATGGACCTCTACAGCGACGTGCTCGAGCTCCAGAGCGAGCTCGCCGAGGAGCTGGGGCTGGAGTTCAGGTTCCAGGGTGAGCTGCCCATGAACCTCACGGCTAAGGTCGGCAACATGACCATCGCTGTAAACAAGACTGCGCTAACACTGCAGCTGCAGGTGCTCGAGGCAAGAGTCTCCCAGCTCCGCTCCCAGCTCTCGAAGCTGAACGCCTCCGTCAGCGAGGCCCTCGAGCTGCTGGACAAGGCTGCATCCCTGCTGGAGCAGGCCAAGTCTCTGCTAGCCTCCGGGAACATCACCGTGAGCGAGCTCGCCCGCATACTCGCCGAGGTGAAGAGGCTGCTCGGGCTCGCCAACGCCGAGCTGAACAGGGCGGCCCTGCACCTGACAATAGTGAGGGCGATGAAGCTCGGGTGGCTGAAGCGGAACGAGACCAGCTACCTCAACACCTCCCTGATCAACCACACCCTCGCGAAGCTGAAGGACTCCCTCAAGAGGGGCGAGCTCAACGAGAGCCAGGTTGAGCGCGCGCTCAACATGACGGCGAAGCTCCTCAAAGAGCTGAGGGAGAGGGTCAAGAACGCCGCGGAAAAGGTAGGGAAGCTCGAGAAGCAGCTGGGAAGGCCTGAAAAGCTCGAGAAGGAGGCCGGCAAGCCCGCACCACCCGTAGAACCCCCAGGCTGGGCCAAGAGAGAGCAGGAGGCTGGCAAGCCCGGAAGGGGTCCTAAGAAGTAAGACATTTTCTTTTTCATTTTTTCATATTGTTTTTAACTTCTTTGGCTGTGTTCACTAACTCCCATGCTTGGTTATATGTAGCGCCCGGGCTGCTGAAGGAGCTAAGGGGGCTAAGCCCGGCTGAGTGCCCTCTGCGTGGCGTGTATTGGTCAACGCATGCTAAAGTTACATTAAATTACCCCCTGTTTCTCGGCGAAGCTCGTCGGCAGCCCTGGTGATGCGTGGTTGAAGCACGAGCTGGTCAGCCTGGCCGGCCTCCAGGTCCCCCTGCTCTCGCTGGAGGAGGGCGAGGAAGCAATCGTGCTGTCCGACGCGCACCTGGGGCTGAGGCTGGGCGGCCAGGCGAGGGACAAGCACGACGAGCTGGCTGCTTTCATCTCGCACGCCAGGCGGGACCCGCGGGTGAAGCTCTTCATCCTCCTAGGAGACATCTTCGAGCTGTGGAGCGCGCCGCTCAAGGACGTTGTCTCGTCCTCCTACGAGCCGCTCAGGGAGCTCGCCAGGAGCGACGCCACAGTGGTGTTCGTGGCCGGTAACCACGACAGAGTCCTAGCGGGCCTGAGGTTGATGAGCGCCCGGGGCGCGGGCGACGTCATTGTGGTTCCCGAGCTCCTCCTCCTCGATGTAGGCGGAAAACGGGTGCTGCTGTTCCACGGCCACCAGCTGGACAGGGCTTTCCTCATAACGAGGAGCCTGTGGAAGGTGCAGTCCTACGTCTACATGCTCTCCGAGGTTCTCCACGCCCTGCCCGGTAACCTGGAGTGGGCTCTGGCCCTCCTCTCACTCCTGCTCCTAGTGCTCCTGTTCATGTACGTGAGCGCCTCGACGGTCGTGGTGGAGCTCGCCCTGCTGCTGGCGGCATTCTTCCTGCTGACCCCCCTGCTAGTCCTCGTGTGGAGGAGCATCCAGGAGAAGGTCTGGTACTCCCTGATACAGCCGGTCGCCTACAGATTCTCGAGGGGGAGGCTCCGCGGCAAGAGCGTGCGGACGCTCGCTGTGAGCAAGCCCCTCGCCAAGCTAGTCTCCCTCGTGGAGGAGCTGGTGGGGCGCGTGGACGCAGTAGTCTTCGGGCACACCCACATCCCCGAGCTGGTCGTCGAGAACGGGCGCATCATCGCCAACAGCGGCTCCTGGGTCGAGAACGACGGGCACGCCCCCTCCTGCACCTACGTCAGGATCTCGAGCAGCGCGGTCAAGCTCGTGAAGTGGGGTGGAGGGGCGGAGACTGTGCTGGGCGAGGCGCCACTTTAACCCTCGATGCGGGCCCCCTCGTCCACGCTGAGCACCCAGCCTCTCGCAGCCCCAGCCCCCAGGCCCGCCTCCAGGACTCTCTCCTCCCTGCCCGGCGCCAGCGCCAGGAGGCTGCCCCCCATGCCCGCGCCGCTTATCTTGACAGCCAGCGCCCCCGCCTCGAGCATCGAGTCCCTGATTCGCTCGAGCTCGGGTGTGCTCACCTCGTAGAGGTCCCTGAGGAGCTCGTGCTGCCTGTTCACCTCGGCGGCCAACCCAGCCACATCCCCCCTCCTCAGGGCCTCCACAGCCCTGAGCGTTGACTCGTGCATCAGCAGCGTGAAGAGGATCCTCCTCCTCGAGACCTCGTCCACGAGCCCGAGGTACGGCTCCAGGTCCGAGGGCCGCAGCTCCTCCCAGGCTGGCTCGTCGAACCTGTAGCCGAGCCTCGCCTTGAGCTCCCCGGGCACCTCCCCGCTGCTCATGAGAGCCCGAAGCCCCCTGTTGATCTCCTCCTGCCTCCGCGGGTGGATATCCGCGACGCTGTGCCTGATGCCGGAGTCCACCACGGCGAAGCTCAGCCCGCGCACGGGGAGGGGCTCCACGCGCGCAGGGGGCCTGGGGTGGAGCAGGATGGCGCCGCCGAGCGCCGAGGCGTACTGGTCCAGGCGGCCGCACGGTATCCCAGCGATCCTGTTCTCAGCCTGGAAGGCCAGCTCGGCGAGCTCCTCAGGCCTCAGCCCCAGGTTGAAGAAGTGGTCGAGAGCCTTGGCGAAGGCGACCTCCAGCGCAGCGCTGCTCGAGAGCCCCGAGCCCACAGGTACCTCGCTGTGGATAACCGCCCTGAAGCCACCCCTTAAGGGCCTACCCAGGTGCTCCTCCACAGCCCTCACAACAGCCCTGAGGTAGTTACCCCACCACCCCTTCTCCAGCAGCGGTGGGCTGCCGGCGGGGAACGAGTCGCGGTGGGCGAGGCCCTCCTCCCTCAGGTTGATGCTCTCAACCTCGAACCGCTCCGACCGCTCGACAACGGCCACATAGGTGCGCAGGTTGACAGCCACGGGAACCACAGGCAAGCCCTTGTAGTCCTGGTGCGTGTTCAGGAAGTCCACTCTCCCCGGAGCCGAGGCCACGAACAGCGAGCGCTCAGGTAGCTTCAACCCGCGCCTTCTCCAGCCAGGCGTGCCCACAGCGAATCCCCTGAACTTTGAACTAAAAAATTTAAAAGATTTGAAGCTGAGAGAGTTAGCCGGGGGCGCGCATGCCAGCCCCAATAACCTTGGACAGCCTGGTCAAGTTCCTGCTTGGCTGGCTCGTATCGACGGTAGCAGTGTGGCTAGCGCTGAAGATCTACCCCGGGAAGCAGAAGAGGGAGTCCCTCGCAGGTGCAGCCCTCACAGCCCTCGTCGGAGCGATAGTCTTCTGGCTCTTCAAGCTGGTTGAGATACCCTTCGGCACCGTCATCGCCTGG
>JAJHRT010000040.1 GCA_020833575.1 Thermofilum sp.
TTCGGGAGGCGGCGCGTCGGGAAGACTAGGCTCGTCCTCGAGTTCATAAGGGGCAAGAGGGCTGTGTACCTGCTGGCCGCTGACAGCACGCTGGAGTACAACCTGAGGAAGTTCTCGGAGGAGCTCTCGGCGAGGTTCGGCGTGCCGGGGTTGAGGTTCGCGGACTTCGAGGAGCTCTTCCGGTTCCTCTGCAGCCGGGAGGACGTGGACCTGGTGGTCATAGACGAGTTCGGCTACCTGGTCAGGGCCGGCGCTCTCCCCCAGTTCCAGCGGGTGGTGGACCTGGTCCTCGGGTCGAAGAAGCTCCTGCTGACGGGCTCCACGGTCTCGGCGATCGAGAGCGAGCTGCTCGGCTACAGGAGCCCTCTCTACGGGCGCGTGGACCTGGTGAAGAGGCTGCAGCCGCTGAGGTTCCACCACCTCTTCGAGTGGTTCCCCGGGGCGTCCTTCGAGGGCGCTCTAGCGGTGTACGCGGCGACGGGGGGTGTGCCGCGGTACCTCGAGTTCTTCCAGCGGTGCACGCTGGAGGAGGTCAGGAGGGTCATGCTGAACCCCGACACGCTCCCGTTCAGGGACGCGAAGCTGATCCTCGAGGAGGAGCTGCCCGAGCCCCGCCGCTACTTCCTGGTGCTGGAGGCGATAGCCAGCGGGAGGACTAGGCTGGGCGAGATCGCGCAGTACTCCGGGCTGGAGCCCTACAAGCTGACCTACTACCTGGGGGTGCTCCGCGACCTGGGCTACGTGACCTACGAGAGGCCGCTGCTCGAGGGCAAGCGGGGCGTGTACAGGATCGCGGACCCCTACCTCGCCTTCTGGTTCAGGTTCATCCACCCCTTCTACGAGGAGCTGGAGTCCGGCATCACAGCCCAGGCGCTGGCCTACTTCGAGAGGAACTTCAACACGCACCTGGGGCAGGTCTTCGAGCAGGTGGCCGGCGAGCTCCTGCTCCCGGAGCTCAGGTTCACCAGGGCTGGGAGGTGGTGGAAGAGGGGTGAGGAGATAGACCTGGTGGCGCTGGACGAGGACTCCGGGACGGCCTACTTCGTCGAGTTCAAGTACAGCAGGGAGGTGGACGCGGAGCTCGAGGCGCGCAGGCTGAGAAGGAAGGCCGAGCTCTTCGGGTGGAGGAGGGGGGCGAGGAGGGAGGTCTACGTGATCGTGGCGAGGTCGTTCTCCCGTAGCAGCAGCGAGGCGGTGGTGATCGATGAGAGGAAGCTGGCAGAGCTGGCGCTGAGGGCGCTGGAGAGGGAGGCAAGCGCGACGGACCTCAGTGCGCGATAGCTTTTTGCGGGGAGCGCGAGGGGGTGCGTGAGCGCTGGTGGAGAGGTTCCCCTACAAGCCGCGGAGGCACCAGCTGGAGGTATCGAGGGAGATTACGCGGGAGCTCAAGCGCAGGCACGTGGTCCTGGAGGCCCCGACCGGCTTCGGCAAGACGCCGGTGGTGATACACGCCCTGATCCCCTTCATCGAGCGGGGGCGGAGGGTCGTTTGGGCCGTGAGGACGGGGAGCGAGACCGACAGGCCCATCGAGGAGATCAGGGTCTTCAGGGAGAGGGCCGGCCTGAGGGTCTTCGCGATGAGCTTCCGGGGTAAGCGGGACATGTGCCTGCTCGCCAGGAGGTTCGGCGAGCAGCTCGACTACTCCGAGGTCTCCTACATCTGCAGCAGGGAGAGGTCCAGGTGCCCGTACTACAGGAGGCTGGAGGAGGGGGTGGACCTGCAGCGCTTCACGAGCCGGGGCGCGCTGACCTACCTGGACGTCCTGGGGGAGGCTGAGCGCCTGGGCGTCTGCCCCTACTTCCTGCAGAGGAGGCTGCTGAGGCTGGCGGACGTGGTCTCGCTCAGCTACAACTACGTGGTGAGCGAGGAGCTGAGCTGGAGCATAAAGGCCCTCTTCCCCTTCCGCGAGGCTGTGCTGGTGGTGGACGAGGCGCACAACCTCCAGCACCTGAACCTCGGCGGCGACGAGGTCACCGAGGGCACTCTGGAGAGAGCGGCGTCGGAGGCGAGGCTGGTCGGGGACAAGGAGGTCGCGGAGCTCGTGGAGCATGTGCGCGAGAGGGTCGCGGAGCTGTTCGGGGGGCTGGGCGAGGAGGAGTCGAAGGCCTTCGACCCGGAGGAGCTGCTGCCGCCCGGCTACCAGGAGCTAATCGAGAGGGCGCTGAAAGCTGGCGAGGCCGTGAGGGAGATGATGTACAAGCAGGGGAAGAGGCCGAGGTCCAGCCTCCACCACCTCGCCTCCTTCCTGGAGGCCGCGCTCGCCGCCAGGGGGGTTAGGGGGGTTGCGCTGGTCGCGGAGAAGCTCGACGGCAGGATCCACCTGGAGATACTGGACATGAGGTCGGCGGAGATCCTGAGAGGGGTTTGGAGGTCCTTCTGGAGGGTTGTCTTCATGTCGGGCACGCTCACACCCATCGAGGCGTTCGCGGAGACCGTTGGGCTCGACGACTACCACGCGATCAGCGTGCCGAGCCCCTACGACGAGGCCAACGCGTCCGTGTACCTCGTCAGCGACCTCACGACGAGGGGGGAGGAGCTCAGCGACGAGATGGCGAGGAGGTACGTGGAGGCCGTAGCCCTGCTGCTGGGCAGGGTGAGGAGGAACACGGCGGTGTTCACGGCCAGCTACCGGGTCCAGGCGAGGCTCCTGGAGGCGGGCCTGAGGGAGGAGGCGGAGAGGCTGGGCTACGAGGTCCTGGTGGAGCGCCGCGAGATGGGCGGGGCCGAGGCGGAGGCCGTCCTGAGGAGGTTTAAGTCGCTGAGCAGGGAGGGCAGGGGCCTCCTCGTGGCGCCGATGGGCGGGCGCTTTGCGGAGGGGGCTGACTACCCCGGTGAGGAGCTCATGTGCGTGTTCCTCGCGGGAATACCCTTCGAGAAGCCCACCGTGAAGACGCAGCTCTACATCGAGTACTACCAGGAGCTCTACGGCGAGGAGAAGGGGAGGATGTACGCCTACGTGATCCCCGCGCTGAGGAGAGCAGCCCAGGCGCTGGGCAGGGCGCTGCGCAGCCCCTACGACCAGGCGGTCATAGTGCTGGGTGACAGCAGGTACAAGCACTACATGGCCCTCCTCCCCGACTACGTCCGCGAGCTCGCGGTGGAGGTGGGCAGGCGCGAGCTGTCCAAGGCGAGGCTGCCTTGGGAGGAGGTGAAGCTCCCACGGGAGCAGACGCCGGCCGGCAAGCCGTGAGAACGCTTATCTCACCCCGAGACCTCCACCCTGCCGGCTGTGATGACTAGCATCTAGGCCGAGTGGTGAGGCCCGGCGGGCCTCCTGAGCCGGGAGAAGTATTTCTATGGGCGCTTCAGGGGTAAGCGTGATGTGGACCACGCTCGTGGGGAGCTTCCCCCTTAGCCCGGGGCGGGAGAGCATAGAGCGCGCCCTCGAGGACCAAGCAGAGCTGGGGATCACGCACCCAGTGCTGCCGCAGCTGAGGGACTTCGTGCTGATGTACATAGAGCCTCTCCTGAGGAGGGGCGTCGCCGCGGCGGAGGGGCCCGGCTACGTGCTCCGCGGGGACCCTGCCTCGGTGGAGCCGGAGCCCCCCGAGGACCTCGTCGAGGCCGCTGACATAGCGGCCGACATGGGGCTCAGGTACCGCGTGGCCTTCACAGGGCCCTTCACCATAGCCTCCAAGCTGGCGCTGCCAAGGGGCAGGCCCGGCGACCTGATGAGCTCGGCCCTCTCGTCTCCCGAGCACCTGGAGGCCGTGGCCGAGTACGTGCGGGAGATGGCGAGGGAGGTCTACTCCAGCGTGAAGGGGGTAGTGTACTGCGTCGACGAGCCCATACTCTCGGTTGTGACCGGGTCCAGGCGCATGCTCTTCAACCTCACGGTCGACGGCGTGAGGGAGGTTCTCGACAGCGTCCTGGACCAGTTCAAGGCTCCCTACAGGGGTGTGCACGTCTGCGCGAGGCTGCCCCCGCTCCTCAAGGAGGTCCTGCTCAACCTGAGGAACGCCAACTTCCTGGACCACGAGCACAGCGACATACCGGAGAACAGGGCCTACTACACGAGGGAGGAGCTCTCCAGGGCCGAGAAGTACCTTGCCTACGGGGTGATCTCGTCCAAGAACCCCAGGGTGGAGGGCGAGGAGGAGGTGGCGAGCCTGGCTCGGGACGCCTACGAGCGGTACGGCGATCGGCTGCTCTTCCTCAAGCCGGACTGCGGGTTCGGGGGGCTCAGGGGGTACCTCTCGGGCAGGGAGTACGAGGAGATCGTGCTGAAGAAGCTGGCAGTGCTCGTCAAGGTGGCGGGCGAGCTGCCCTCTGAGACCTAGCGGGGCTGTGAGCCGTGGAGATCACGTACAGGGGGGACAGGCTGGAGCTCAAGGGGAAGGCCCTTAACCACATGGACCGCTTCGTGCTCTCCTTCGTCCGCCTACTGGAAGGGTACGTGGACTACGTCGTGGTAGGGGGCTACGTGGCTGTGCTCTTCGGCAGAAGCAGGGGCACAGAGGATGTCGACGTGATCATTAGGCGGTTGGAGCACGACGAGTTCCTCATCCTGCATGACAGGCTGCGCAGAGGGGGGTACTACTTCCTGAACCCGGGCGGACCCGACGGGCTCTACAGGATGCTTGCGGAAGGCCTGAGGGTGAGAGTGGCGCTCGAGGGCACCGTTATACCGAATGTAGAGCTGAAGTTCGCCAGCAGCGAGCTCGACGAGTACTCCCTGAGGCACAGGGTTGCAGTCGTGCTCGACGACGAGCACGTGTACGTACCTCCCATCGAGCTGCAGATAGCATACAAGCTGTACCTTGGAGGAGATAAGGATGTGGAGGACGCGGTGTACCTCTGGGAGTTGTTCAAGGAGAACCTCGATGCCCGGCTCCTCCGCAGGTTCATGGATGTTCTCGGGGTGAGGGGGGAGCCCTATGGAATTGGATAGGGAGAGGAGGCTGAGGGAGAGGCTTGAGTTCGTGCGCTTCTACGCCAGGTGGGTGAAGAGCGTGCCTAACGAGGTGTGGAGCAAGCAGCAGGCAGTGCTGATAGAGAGCTTCCTGGATAGCGCGAGGAACTTCGCCCTTGGCCCGGATGAGTACCTGAGGATGGTGAGCTTCAGGGAGAGAAGGGTTGCGGAGGCTGAGGCTAGGCTTAAAGGCGTGCGCCTCCCTGAGGAGAGCGCTAACGAGTGCTCGCGCTCAAGCGGCTCCCAAGGTGGCTCGTGTGGAGCTGGTCAGGCTGCCTGAGCCAGTAGTGGGCGAGGTTGTGGCCAGGCGCAACCGCTTCGTAGTCGAGGTGAGGGTAGAGGGTAGGGTGGAGAGGGCTTACACGAACAACACGGGGAGGCTCTCCGAGTACATGGTCGCGGGGAGGAGGTGCTACTGCCTCCGCAGGAGCGGCGGCGCGACGAGCCTCAGGCTCATAGCCTTCGAGGACTCAGGCGGCGCCGCGCTCATCGACACGGCGATCCAGATGAGGGCCTTCGAGGTCGCGCTCGAGAGAGGGCTGCTGCCGTGGGCCCCGTGCAGGATCTCCTCCCGGAACCCCAGGCTGCGCGGCTCGGTCCTCGACTACCTGCTGGACTGCGGTGGCGAGCCTGTGTACACGGAGCTGAAGAGCGCCGTGCTGAGGGACGGTGCCTACGCCTCGTACCCAGACTGCCCAACCCTCAGGGGTAGGCGGCACGTGTCAGACCTGATAGCGCACGTCCAAGCGGGCGGCAAGGGGCTGATAGTCTTCGTCGCAGCCCTGCCGGGGGTCTCAGCCTTCAGGCCGTACGAGAGAGGAGACCCGGAGGTCGCCAGGCTGCTCAGAGAGGCGAGGGAGGTGGGCGTCCTGCTCAAGGCCATCTCCATGCACTACCGCCCAGAAGCCTCACAGGTGATCCTGGACAACCCCGACCTGCCCGTCGAGGTGTGAAAGGCGGCGAACACCAAGCTGAGCACAGCTAGCCGAAGCCTGTTGAGCACGCGCCCTTGGAGGGTGCCCGCAGGGGCTACGCGAACTTGTGCCCGCAGTAGGGGCAGAAGAGCGCGTCCTGGGGCACGTCCCTTCCGCAGCTGGGGCACTTCTTGGTCGGAGGCTGGAACCTGTAGCCGCAGTACGGGCAGAAGAGTGCGTCTGCTGGGACCTGCCTGCCGCACTGGGGGCAGGTCTTCGCCGGGGGTGCCGCTGGTGCTGGCGCCGCGGGAGCTGGAGCGGGCTGGGGTGGCGGCTGGAGCAGCGGGGGTATCATGACGATGCCCGTGCCGACGGCTGCGCCGGGGGATTTGCCCAGCTCCCTCGCCACAGCCTTCGCGGTGTCCATCTGCAGGACGTAGGTCGCCGCGCCAGTCTGCTTCAGCCAGAATATCCTCTCCCTGTACTCGGGGGTTGTGTCCAGGGCCTCGAACTTCAGGTCCACGAGCTCCAGGCCCACCCTCTGCAGCTCGTCCTGCAGGAACGCCTTGGCCTTGAACGAGACCTCGTCCACCTTCGTGAACACGGTGACGAGGTCGTAGGAGGCTAGGAAGTCGATCATCTTCTCGTTGATGAAGCCCCTGATGAACTCGCTCACCTCGCTCGTGGTGTACCTGGCCTTACCGCCGACGACCTCCAGCACGAAGACCTTGGGGTCGGCAACGCGGAACCAGTACGCGCCCCTGAACATCAGCGGCGCGGGGTCCGAGGTCTGCGTGCGCCCCCCGAAGAGCCCCTTGAACTGCTTCGTCGAGACGAATATGACCGTGGCCTTGAAGGGCGTCTGGGGGAAGCCCGCCAGCCTCGATAGCGCCTGCGTCAGGAGGGGCAGGTTCGCCGTCGTCAGCGTGTGCCTGCCCGGCCCCAGCACGTCGTAGACCTTCCCATCCCTGAAGAACACCGCCACCTCGTACTCGTGGACTATCAGCTGCGCACCCCACGTGATGTTCTCGTCCGGGTAGCGCCACACGATGTCCTCGGGCCCCGGGTTAACCCACTCGATCACCTGCGGCATACCTCACCACCTACGCGGGGATACCCCTGATCACCTCCTCCCTCTTCGCCAGCAAGTCCTCGAAGGACAGCAGCTCGCCCCTCAGGGCGGCGAGCGCCTCCGCCAGCTTGCCGGGCTCCGACTTGACCACGGAGTCCACAGCCCTGGCGATCCTGTCCACCGCCTCCACAAGCCCCCAGTCGAACTCGAGCATCCTGTCCAGCTCGGCCTCCCGGATCTTCACGGCGTCGAAGAAGCCGCTGTACCCGTAGCTTGCGGCGCGGAGCTTCGCGATGACCCTGTCGAAGACCGCCTGAACCTGGTTGTAGAGCTGCGCGAGGTTCGGGTCGCCCGAGGCGGCTATAGCGGGCATCACGCTCTTGAGGTTCCTGTGCGCAGGCCTCAGCCTGTCGAGCAGGTGCTGCCGTATCAGGCGGTCCGCCTCCCTCCTGAGCTCCTTCTCCTTGTAGCCCCTGTAGCCGGGTATCGCCAGCTCAAGCTTCTCGAGAAGCTCGGTGCGCCTCTTGACCTCCTCGTAGACGTGGCTCACGAAGCAGCAAGCACGGCCTGCTACTTATACTTACCTGGGGCGCGGGCGTGCCGGCTTGCTCAGCGCTAGGTGGCGTAGAACTCCCGCTGCACTAGCACCCTCCTGGCAGCCCTGTACACGCAGTACAGACCGGTTGTGAGCAGCCCCGCGGCTGAGACCAGGGAAAAGGCTGGCGCGACCCCCGCGGCTAGCAGCGCCGCCACCGCGAGAGCGAAGGACACCGCGGCAGCCGCTGTGGCCGCGTACCTGAACTTCGCCTCCACGGGGATCTCCGCGTAGAGAACCCTGGAGTCGCTGGCGTCCGCGAGGAGGCGGTAGGTCCGCCCCTGGTACTCGTAGACGCACGAGTAAACGGGATGGTGCACAAGGCGCCTCGTGAGCTCCTTGACCTCCACCAGCTCCGCGGGCGTCGGCCTGCCGTAGCGCCTCCCGAGGACCTCGCCCACGTACCTCGCCGCAGCCACCAGAGCCTCCCTGTCCGCCTCCTCTGGGGGCACGTCGGGGTTTATGAGCAGGCCCCCGGCCTGGGCGACCCTCCTGTAGCTGAAGTACACCTTTCCCGCCGGGCTCAGCCTGATCCTCCC
>JAJHRT010000041.1 GCA_020833575.1 Thermofilum sp.
GCACCTCCTCTGTCACCGTTAGGGTGCTGGGCTTCGACGTGGACAGCAGGCCGGTCAACTGGGGGCTGCCGAACCCCTTGGACGAGGCCCAGATCTACCTGAGCTCCAGGAAGGTCGTGAGCATAGTTGATGTGGGTGGCCACGAGCGCTACCTCAGGACCGCCGTGCGCGGCATACTCTCCAGGGAGCCCGACTACGTGATGCTCGTGGTGGCTGCGAACGCCGGGCTCCAGTCCATGGGGCGGGAGCACCTGGGGCTCTGCCTCGCGCTGCGCCTCCCCTTCTTCGTAGCCTTCACGAAGGTGGACATGGTGGATCCCGCTATCTACGAGAGGAACCTGGAGGAGCTGCTGTCCCTGCTCCGCAGGCTGGACAAGAAGCCCGTCGTCGTCCGCTCCCAGGCGGAGGTGCACAGAGTGGCCCAGCTCGTCGGCACTGGGCGCATCGTGCCCGTTGTGCCCGTCTCCAACACCACTGGGCGTGGTGTGGATCTGCTGCTGGAGCTGCTGAACCTGCTACCGCCCAGGCTCAGGTGGGAGGAGAAGCGCCAGGGCCCCCTGCTAGCCTACGTCTCAGACCTCTTCGACGTGAGAGGGGTTGGACCCGTCGTGGCGGTGACCGTGCTCAGGGGGGTTGTCAGGGAGAACTCGACGCTGTTCATAGGCCCCTTCCCCGATGGCGGCTGGAGGGCTGTCAGGGTTCGCTCGATCCACGTGAACAGGGTCCCCGTGGCCGCGGCCAGGGCTGGCGAGGAGGCGACGCTCGCGATAACAGGCGCAGAGGTCGACGAGCTCGAGAAGGGTATGGCTGTTGCGGAGGAACCCCTCCAGGCGGTCTGGGAGTTTGACGCGGAGATATTCGTCCTGAAGCACCCCTCGACGATACGCCCCGGCTATCAGACCGTGTTCCACGCCTTCTCGATAAGGTCCCCCGTAGTCTTCGAGAGGATGGAGAGAGAGCCCATGCGCACGGGGGATAGGGGCTTCGTCAGGCTCAAGTTCCTCTACCACCCCTGGTTCCTCGAGGGTGGGGAGCGGTTCGTGCTGCGCGACTCGAGAACCAGGGCGATAGGCACTGTGAGAAAGGTGTACCGCTGAGGCTTGCGCGAAGAGCTTATTATGCTGCTCAGGGAGGGGCTATTGATAAGTATGAAGCTCGGGCTGGGGCCTGGGAAGAACCCCCCTGAGGACATATACGTTGTCGTCGAGATCCCCATGGGCAGCAACGTGAAGTACGAGATCGACAAGGAGACGGGGATGGTTTTCGTGGACCGCGTGCTCTTTACATCGATGTTCTTCCCCTTTAACTACGGCTTCATACCGGGAACCCTCGAGGAGGACGGGGACCCCGTCGACGTCGTGCTGCTGAGCTACGACCCCTTCGTGCCAGGCAGCGTTGTGAGAGCTAGGCCTGTGGCCCTCCTCGAGATGGAGGACGAGAACGGCTACGACAGCAAGGTGGTGGCCGTACCCCACGAGAAGATTGACAACAGGTTCGAGGGCATCAAGGACGTGGGCGACATCAGCGACGCTGTTAAGGAGAGGATCAAGCACTTCTTCGAGCACTACAAGGAGCTCGAGAAGGGCAAGTGGGTCCGCGTGAGGGGCTGGCAGGGCAGGGACAGAGCCTGCGAGGCCATCAAGAGGGCTGTCGAGCGCTTCCAGGCAGGGAGCAGGCGGTGAAGGACGTAGTCCTGCTATTCGAGGTCCACCAACCCCTGCGGCTGTCGAAGTACTTCAGGAGCAGGCTGCGCGAGCTGGCCGCCCGCGGGGAGAGAGTCACGCCGGAGACTCTTGAGAGGCTTTACTTCGACGAGGAGCTGAACAGGAGGGTTCTGGAGAGGGTTAGCAGGAGGTGCTACCTCCCCGCGAACAGCGTGCTGCTCCAGCAGCTCGACCACTTCAGGAACTATGGGAAGAAGTTCAAGGTCGCGTTCAGCCTGTCGGGCGTCTTCCTCGAGCAGGCCAGAAGGTGGGCTCCCGAGGTTGTGGAGAGCTTTAAGGCGCTGTCCTCCACAGGGCTGGTGGAGTTCCTCGACCAGACGTACTACCATAGCCTGGCCTGTTTCGTGAACGACGAGGAGCTCGAGGAGCAGGTGCGCGAGCACCGCGCGCTGATGAGGGATCTGCTCGGCGTGGAACCCGCGGCGGTCGAGAACACCGAGTTCATATACAACAACAGGATCGCCTGCCTCTTCGACAGGATGGGTTTCAAGGTCGTGGTCACCGAGGGTGCCGAGCGGGTTCTAGGCTGGAGGAGCCCGAACTACCTCTACAAGGCGAGAGGCTGCGGCATCAGGGTTTTGATGCGCAACTACAGGCTCTCGGACGACATAGGCTTCCGCTTCGCCTCAAGGGGGTGGAGCGAGTACCCGCTGACAGCCGACAAGTACTCCGCCTGGCTCGCAGCTACCCCTGGTGACGTGGTAGTCGTGGCCGTGGACTACGAGACCTTCGGCGAGCACTTCCCGGCGGAAACAGGGATACTCGAGTTCCTCAGGTGGCTTCCCGGGGAGGTGCTGAAGTGGGAGCACCTGCGCTTCTCAACGCCCTCGGAGGTTGCCAGCGCCAAACCCGTGAGGGACGAGATCGACGTGCCGGAGGACCAGACGATATCCTGGGCGGATATCGAGAAGGATGCATCTGCGTGGCTGGGAAACGACATGCAGAGGGACAGCTTCCACAGGTTGCGCGAGCTATGGCACGCCGTGAGAGCGCTGCCGAGCCGCAGCTGGGTAAGGGTGTGGAAGCTGCTCTCAACCAGCGACCACTTCTACTACATGTCGACGAAGGGTGGCGGTCCCGGGGAAGTGCACGCGTACTTCAGCCACTACCCCTCCGCGGTAGCCGCTTACGCCAACTACTTGGACGTGCTAGCGGACTTCGAGACCAGGGTCTTGGAAGCTCTCGCAACGTGTGAGAAGGCCAGGCTGAGGTACGCGTGGATGCGCAGCGTGCCAGTGGGGCAGGAGTTCATCCTCTACTGGGGCGATGGCTCCCCCACCGGCGCTGCGGCCAGGAGCGCCCTGGAGCTCCAGCGCGTAGTCGCAGAGCTGCCTGCCCGAGTTGCGCACTACCACCTGCGGCGGGGCGACTTCGCATCGTGGTTTGAGTCCGTGGTGGGGGACTTCGAGTTCGCGCGCAGGCTGCGCGAAGCCCGCACGAGTAGCGAGGACGAGTCTAAGGAGGTGCTGCTGAGGCTACTCGAGGAGAGGAGGAGGGAGATTTTCGGTGGAGCCTGCTGAGCCCCTTGAAGTTCTTGAGGAGGTCTTCCCCGAGAGCAGGAGGAGCATCCGGGTACTATCCCTGTTCCTCAGCAACCCGCACGAATCCTTCACGAGGTACATGGTCGAGAAGCTCACCGCGGTGAACAAAGCCGGGGAGATCCTGGAGAGGCTCACCAGCCTGGGAATACTGCGCTTGGTCGACGAGAACCCTAGAGCATACAGGCTGAACACTGACAATGTCCTCGTGAAGAAGCTCCTAAGGCTGCTCGAGCAGCTTTAACGTCGCCACCTTCAGGCTGAGCTTCTTCCAGAGGGGGAGGACGCTGAGCTGCAGAACCAGAGACAGGGGGGCGAGGAGGAGCAAAGCCTCACCCGGAAGAACCCGCGCAGCACTCTCGAGGATATCGAAGGCGATGAAGAGCACGGCGAAAAGGGCATAAGCATCCCTTCTAGCCCAGACAATAACCCACGCGACAACCTCAACCATGCTCAGCAGATCCGACCACGCAGCGCTGAAGGGCAGTGCGATCACGGAGTACTTTCCAGCAGCGAGGGCACCGAGCCCTGCCAGGATGAGCGCCCCTGAGACCTCTCGTAGGTAAAGCTCCGGGGTGCTAACGCCGAGCATAGCCAGGAACTTCAAAGCCCTATGCGTGCTCAGCAGCACCAGCCCGACTCCCAGCAGCAAGGGTGGGGCTGACTCGAGGCGCAGCCCCACACGTATGATGCTCACAGCCGCAAGGGCTCCCGCGAGTGCTCCCAGGGCGGATGTGAAGGTTATGAAGGCTCGTGCTACCTGGGGCGCCACCAGGGAGAAGTTCTCAGTGGAGATGACCGCAAGGACCCCTAGTGCTATGAGAAGGGTCCCGGTGACTTGAGCGTAATACCTCGCCAGCGCGCTCCGAGCAACCCTGCTGAAAAACTTCCTGCCAAGAAGCACGCTGGCCAGGCCGAGGGCCAGGAGAGATGTGCCTATGCCTCCTGCAAAGGCCGCGGCCACTGCGAGGGCTTCCCCGCTTCTCACACCCTCCACAGCGGCTGTGGACAGGAAGGCTACGAGAGGTGTGAAGGAGCATGGTGCTGCGGCCAGCGAGAACACAAGGCCCAGGATGAACGCGCTCGCCACACCGGCCCCCCTAACCTTAGGCGTTAGAGTAGGGGCTAGCGCGAAAACATCCTTTATCGGCGTGAATTGAGCTAGCCCCAGGCCTATGAGCAGGAAGCCCGTGGATATCACGAGCTGCGCGAAGCCCAGTGCTACGAGGCTGCTAAGGATGCCCGCTGACTCGGCCGCCAGCACCCCGTAAAGGGCTGTGCTCAGGGAAGCCCCCGCCGCGAAGAGAATCGCGGCCGCAACCCCCCTGCCGGAGCTTCCTCTGGTGATGTACGCGAGCATTATTGGCAGCACAGGTAGGTAGCAGGGGGAGAAGGACGTGAGAACCCCGAGCAGGTACACGAGAGCTAGCTGCGCCGGCTCCATACCCCGGACCTGCCACGCCGCTGACCGTAGAGGACCGAGACGAAAGATAGTGCGGTCAGGATCGCGGCGAAGGCGTAGTACCCGAGCTCCGTACCCCCCTTCACCTCAACCACGAGGACTCTGTACTCCCTTATCCCATCCCCCTCGACGCCAATCGCCACGTTGTAAACCCCATCGGTCGCGTTCTCAGGCACCTTCACAGTCACCATGAGCTTCTTCTCCTCGCCCGGCAGGAGCTGAAGGGTTGAGGGTGCGAGTGTTACCAGGAAGCCTTGTGGTGCCTCGATGACATAGGCTGTGACCTCGATGGGTATGGACCCCGTGTTTGCCACGCTCACTTGAGTGCTGCCCGCGGAGCCCGGGGCCAGCGATACTGCCAGGCGCTCAGTCCCAACCCTCATGCTCTTGCTACCGCTGACCGCGGCTACGAGCTCTGCCGAGGCCGCGCTAGCACTACCCACCGCGCTTATCCTTACGAGGTACTGCCCAGGGGTTGCTGCTGGTAGTGCCTCAATGATGATGGACACAGGCTTCTCCTCGGAGGGGAGCACGTAGAGCGAGAGGTTACCCTTGCCGGAGGCCTGGAAGTAGCACCGAAGCGCTGCGGGTTGGCATGCGGCCGAGAGGGTTACCTGCGTGGGTGCGTTGCCTAGATTTCTCACAGTTACGGTGACCGATCTGGAAGATGCCCCGGTGAGCTCGACCTGCCTCACTGGCAGAGCGAGCTCAATTATGTCATGACTACTCTCCACGCTCACCGCCACTCTCTTCGAGATCTTCAGCAGGTCCGAGGCAACTATGACGTCTACGAAGTACGTTCCCACAGTTGTGGGCTGAGGTACGTAGATCATTAGAGTGAGGTTTGCCGAGGTGAGCGGCTGCAGGATGACCCTCGAAACGGTCACCCCTCGAGGGTCAACGACTGCCGAGATCCAGCCTGGTGGTGCTGATGCTACGACCGAGAAGGCTTGCTCCTGTTGCAGGGGGTTCCGGAGCGTCAGAGGTATCCTTATAAGGGCCCCTGGAAAGCCGCTCACGGACTCGTAAGCTATTGTCAGCACATCCCACCTCCTCTCGCCGACCATGAACGTGAGGTTGACCCTCTGGGAGAGCCCAGCCCAGCTTGCCGTTACCTCTACCTCGCCTGCTGCGGCGGCGTTAACGGGGATAGACACCTGCAGGGTCAGGTTCCTCTGAGAGCCCGGCGGCACTGAGACCTCTGAGACCGCCAACCCCTCGGGGGTCAGCAGCTTGCACTCCCACCCGGTGGGAGCTCTGAGCTCGAACCTTACCGGGATGAAGTCGGTACCGCTATTAATCACTCTGACCCTAACCCGCACCTCATCGCCTTGGAGTGCGGAGATTCTGAGGGCATCCGCGACAACCGTGATCGCGCTTCTCAGAGAGAACGTGCCTATGTCGCCCCCTCTCTCAGGGGCGGCCTCGAAGGACACGTAGAGGGGCTGGTAGCCGAACTTGTAGATTCTCAGCACGTAGCGCCCTCTCGGAAGCATCATCTGGAACCTTCCGTCGGCCCCTGTCTCCACGGCGAGGACCAGGAGGTCCCCCTGCAGAACGGCTACTTGCGCTTGCGCAATTGGTCGCCCTCCCTCGTCCACGACCCTCCCGAAGAACAGGATTACCTGCCCTTGCACCTCGCTCAGGGCTGCTGCCACCATCACCGCCAGGAGGACTAAGCCCAGCCTCCTCAAAGGCGCTCGCAGACCTAAGCCTCCCAGCTAATTATCCGTTTCGTGCCTACTGGCGCCGTGATAGCGCGAGAGATATTACCAGCGCTTTTTTCCAAGTAGAGGTGGGGGGCGCGTCAGTGAAGATATTCGTCGGAACCTCGGGTTGGAACTACGACTGGAACCCCAACGGCCTCAGGTGGTATGCCCGGGAGAGCGGCTTCAACGCGGTTGAGCTCAACATGAGCTTCTACAGCTTCCCGAAGCCCTCCACAGTGAGCAGGTGGAGGGATGAGGGGAAGGATCTGCGCTGGTCCGTGAAGGTGCACAGGAGTATAACACACCTGAGGAGGTTGAACGAGAAGTCCCTGGGAACCTGGCAGAGGTTCAGGGAGATCTTCAAGCCGCTCGAGGAGAACATAGACTTCTACCTCTTCCAGCTGCCACCCCAGATGCCCTTCAGCGGGGAAGCGGAGAAGAGGCTCAGAATGTACGCAGAGACCTGTGAGAAGATAGCGGTGGAGCCAAGGCACACGAGCTGGTTCGAGGACCGGGTGCTTGAGCTCTTCGAGGAGATAGGCGTGTACTTCGTGACCCCTGACTCACCGCTCTTCGAGGGGCTGCCCCACGGGAGAGTGTACGTCGTCAGGGGTACCTGCTACGTGAGGATGCACGGCAGGCTGGCGTGGTACAACTACGGCTACCTGGACGAGGAGCTAGAGGAAGTCGCTGCAGCGATAATCAGGGCCTCACCCGAGAGAGCTTACGTGTTCTTCAACAACAACCACGATATGCTGGCGGACGGCAGGAGGCTGCTTGAGATCCTAAGAGGCGCGCGCATGTAGGCTAACCCCTATTACCACCCGCAGGTCGCCTATCTCCCACTCCCTCACCGCGCTGCCCGTGACCCCTTCAGCGGAGTCGACTAGCTCCACCTCCCTTGCCCTCGTCTCAGACTTCACGTAACCGAGCAGGTCGGGGGTGAGCAGAGCGCGAGCCTCCGGCGGCACGTAGAGCTTCACCACGATGTACGCGTCCACGGGCAGGTTGAGCTCCTTCCTCATGAATTGTATCCGCCTCAGCACATCCCTCGCAAAGCCCTCTGCCATCTCCCTCTCGCTGATGCGGAAGTCCAAGGCTATGAAGGAGCTACCCAGCCTGTCTCCGAGGAAGCTCTCCCTCCACTCCAGGAGTACCTCCACCATCTCCCTCTTGACCGAGACCTCCTCCCCGCCCACGCGCACCCTCAGCTCGCCCTCCCTCTCGAGGGTCTCGGCGTACGCCAGATCCTGCATGCTCTCGAGCACTTTGACAACCTCGCCCGTCTTCTCCCTGAAGGCGGGTCCGAGCCTCTGGTAGACGGGCTTGAGCCTCACCACGAGGATCTCCTTCACGCGGCTCGCCGGCTCCACCTCCACGCTCTTCACGTTGACCTGGTCGCGTACCACGTGGGCGAGCTTTCTCACAGCGCCTGC
>JAJHRT010000042.1 GCA_020833575.1 Thermofilum sp.
TCTCCACAGTCACGCCAAGCGCTTCCAGTATGCTCACGATGAGATCATGCGTCATCGGTCTTTCGTACTTCACCCCCATGAGCGCGCTCTGGATGGCCATCCCCTCGTAGACCCCGATGAATATTGGAAGCACTTTACCGCGCCACTCCGCGGCCTCAAGCAGCATTACGTAGGCTGCTCCGCCCTGCGTCAGCACGGGGTAGACCCCCACGACATCCGCCTTAAGGTACTCAGCGGAGTCCTCACCACTCATGGACCTCCTCCCTCGCCTCCTGGAAGAAGCTCGGGTTCACCTTTAGCACGACCAGGTTGCCTTTATACCTCGCGAGCGCTCTGGCCCTCTGCACGATCTCGCTGAGGAGGAATACGGGGTTGCTCCTTGCGAAGTTGGCGGCTTCCTCGATGCTCATGGAGGAGACGAGCTTCGCTAGGACCTCCTTAACCACTGTGTCCGCGAGCAAGTTGGTGAAGCAAACCTCGCCGTTGCTGATCAGCGAGCCAACGGCGAACCTAGTCAGCTGCGGGTACAGGCCGCCCAGAAGCGGGACGAGCTTGGAAGCCTTCTTCTCCACCGCCTGGATAACCTCCTCTTCGCGCTGGTCCTCGGAGAGCACGAGCTTCACCCGCTGACCCCACTTGATGCTCCACACCTCCATCCAGCTGGTAAGCATTCTGTCGAAGGCAAGGGGGTTGTCCTCGGCTAGCGAGCTCAGGTGGCTCAGCGCAATCTCCCTGTACGTGGGCTCCGCAAGCACCCCTCTCGTGTAGGCGGCGTAGTTGATGAAGTCCTCCTTGGCTACGTCCCCCATGAATTCGAGCTCCTGCTGCGTCAGGTTGTAGAAGAAGCGGGGAAGGTACCTCTGAATGACGAGCTTGAGGAAGCCGTCCCCCAGGACTCTGTACTCCATTAGCGAGCGCCTAGCCACCATCCAGCAGCACATCTATTTAAAGCGAGCGCGCTAGCCGCAGCACACGACACCACGATATATCGGGTCAGTAGCGAGAAGACTCGTCACCGCTCGAGAGACCGTCGTGACATCATCCCCACCAGATCGCCGGAAAGGTTGGAGAAAAGTTTTACGAGGGCGCGCAGAGAACGGTCCCACAGAGCTAGCCGCTGAGGAGAGCGAGGTGACGAGTCAGATTCCCGGCGCACTGAGCTACGAGGTGCGCAGCTTAAAGCGTGCGTCTGCGATTTTCACCCACGAGCTGGACACAAACGTCGGGTTCAGATCCATCTCCTCGACATAGGGAGATAGCTCGCTGAACATCACAGAGGCCTTGCTGATGGTCTCCGCTAAAAGCTCTAAGTTCGCCTTCTCCAGCCCCCTGTACCCCTCGAGGAGGCGGTAGCCCTTTATCCTCTGTACCATCCTGAGAGCCTCGTCCACGCTCACCGGTGCCAGCTCGAAGACCACATCTTTCAAAACTTCCACGAAGATCCCTCCCAGCCCAAACGCTATCACAGGCCCGAATTGCATGTCGTTAAGTCCGCCTATTATGACCTCATGGGCATTCTTCACAAGCTCCTGGACGACAAAGCCCTTGACGCGCGCCCCAGGAGCTCTACTCCTAGCAGCCTGAAGCATCTCCTCCATGCTACGCTTGAGCTCCTCTGGCGAGCTCACCCCGACCTTCACACCCCCGACTTCGGTCTTGTGAGTTATGTCGGGTGAGTCCAGCTTTAGGACGAGCGGGTAGCCGATCTCCTCAGCCGCCTGAACATCCTCGGGCCCTCTTAGGAAAGCATAGCGAACCACCGGAAGGCCATAGAGCTTGAGCACCTCAAGGGACTCGGAGAGGGACAGGAAGCGTCTTCCCTCCTCGATGTACTTCTCTAGAAGACTCGGAGCACCCATTCACCTCACACCCTGTAGTAGAGGAGGACCTTCTTAAAAGCTGTTGCTGTGTCGATCGCATCGTCGTCTGTCATACCCGCTAGCGTTGGAAGCGTTACAACGCTGCGCGCTGCGAGCTCGGCCCTAGGCGAGGTCCCTGGCTTGTAGACTACTTGCGCGCCGCCCCTGAGGGGGCAGAGCCACGGGCAGCCCCTGCCGTAGCCGGTAAGCTGCTGGAACAGGGGGTTCTCGTATATCACTCTCGGGTAGGCAACTGTTACAAGGACGTTCTCGGCCCTCAAGGCCTCGACGATCCTGTCCCTGCTCACCCGTATCCTATCCAGCTTGAGGAGTACCTGGTAGATGTGCCACGTATGCTTTACATGGCTCCTGGCCCTGGGGAGCTGTACCAGGTCGCCGTCCAGGGAGGATAGCTCGTCCGTGTATATGCGCGCTATCCTCTCCCTCTGCGCGTTCAGCTCGTCTATCCGCGAGAGCTGGGCCAGGCCTAGGGCCGCCTGGAGCTCCGTCATCCTGTAGTTCCAGCCCAGGAGTACGTGGTAGTACCTTCCCTCCTGCCCCTGGTCTATGAACTCCTTAGCCCTCTTGTACACATCCTCCCTGTTGGTGGTCACCATGCCCCCCTCGCCTGTGGTCATGTTCTTCGTCTGGTAGAAGCTGAAGGCTCCCACATCGCCGATGCTGCCCACCTTCCTTCCTCGGTACTCGCTGCCGATCGCCTGCGCGCAGTCTTCGATAACCGCCAGGTCGTGCTCCCTAGCTATCTTCATGATATCGTCCATCTCCGCCGGGTGGCCTGCCAGGTGCACAACGAGAATAGCCTTCGTGCGGGGGGTTAGCTTGTCGGGTATGGTCTCGGGGTCTATGTTCAGGGTGTCGAGCTCTATGTCCGCGAAGATAGGCACCGCGTTGTTATGCAGCACTGAGGTAGCGGTGGCTACGAAGCTGAACGGGGTTGTTACAACCTCGTCCCCCGCGCCGATCCCGAGGCTAGCCACAGCTGTGTGAAGGGCAGCCGTCCCGTTTATCACGGCTAGCGAGTAATTAACCCCTATGAAGCGGCTGAACTCCTCCTCGAACTTTCTAGTGTAAAGGCCAACGGTGGAGGAGAGCCTACCGCTCTCCAGGACTTCGAGGACGAGCCTCTTCTCAGCATCTGTGAGCTTCGGGAAGTACTCCCTGAAGCTCGGGCGCACGGGCTCACCCCCCTCTATGGCCGGGGTGCCCAGGGGGGCGGCCCTACCGCCTGGGCGCATGCTGCTCGGAGAGGGGAGGACACCTTAATATAAATGTGCGCTCTTGCAGGGGGCTCGCGCTAGGAGAGAACGAGTACCTTGTCGCCCCTCTGATCCACCACCTTGATTTTGACAAGCCCTTTGAGCTTTCCCCCCTCTATCTTGGGCATGAGCACCCTCTCCACCTGGAAGAAGCCGGCGAGGTCGGACATGTGCACAGTGACCTCCACGGGGACGTCCTCTCCCGGGGAGAGCTCGACTCTCTTGATGCTGAGCGCTGAGATGGAGTGCATATCGTGCTTGCCGAGCTTGTAGGGCAGGCGTGCCCTCCCCTCTGACATGTCAAGCCCGTCTGCAAGTCTCACGATGCTCGCCTCCACGGTGAGGGGCTTGACTTCCATGGCTGTGCTGTATATCGCGGAGAGCACCTCCTGGCGTATCCTAAACCTGCGTGGGCCTGACTGCGGGAGAACCTGAGGGAGCAGCCTGTCCACAATATCCTTCGCCAGCAGAGCTCCCAGGAGCTCGTGGTTCTCCCTGTGCACAGCGTTGCCGATGTCGTGCAGGTAGCTCGCGGTGACCAGTATGAACTTAACCTCCTCGAGGCTCGCCGCTGTGCCCTGCTGGAGCGACGTTAGGCCTACGCCCTTCGAGAGGAGGATGCTCAGCAGCTCCAAGGCGGCCCCGGCAACAATCCTCGCGTGAACTGGGCCATGGTCGTTGTAGCCTAGCCTGAGAACAGCGTTGACGTTGCTCATGTGGAGGAGCTCCATGACCTCCTGGTCCCCCTCTAGCGTTTTGACGAGAAGCTCTACGAAGGCGTCTCTCTCCACCCAGCGCCTGAGTATGTTCTTGTCAACGACAACCCTCTCGGCTGACATCTAGAGAGCAGAATCTGCAGATGCCAAGAGGCTAAGAAAAAGGTTTCGCCTTCGGAGGGTGCCTCAGCGCCTGTAGTGGGGGAATGCCCGAAGCCCCGGGTAAACGGCTCTGCTGCCCAGCAACTCCTCTATTCTCAGCAGCTCGTTGTACTTCGCTGTGCGCTCCCCTCTAGCCGGGGCGCCTGTCTTTATCTGCCCGGTGTTCAGGGCGACTGCCAGGTGGGCTATTGTGGCGTCCTCGGTCTCTCCGCTCCTGTGGCTCACAACGACAGAGTAGCCGTGCTGCATGGCGAGCCTCGCGGCCTCTATGGCCTCGGTGAGAGTCCCTATCTGGTTCACCTTCAGCAGGAGGGCGTTGGCCGCTCCGGCCTCGATACCCTTCGAGAGCCGCTCCACATTGGTCACGAAGATATCATCACCCACCACCTGTACCTTCAGGGAGCGGGTGAGCTCCGCAAACCCCTCGAAGTCCTCCTCGTGTAGCGGGTCTTCGACGGAGACTATGGGGTACTCCTTCACAAGCTCCTCGTAGAACTCCATCATCTTCTCCCTGGTCAGCTCGCGGCCGTCTATCGAGTAAGTGCCTTTGCGCTCGTCGTAGAAGTTCGACGCTGCGGCGTCTATCGCTAGGGCGACGTCCTTGCCGGGCTCGTAGCCGGCGTCCCTTATCGCAGCTACAAGGGCTTCTAGAGCCTCCCGCGTCTGCTTCATGGGCGGCGCGAACCCTCCCTCGTCGCCCACGTTGACCGCGCTCAGCCCGTACTTGTTGGCTAGGTACTTCCTGAGGGAGTGGTAGACCTCGCTGCCCATGCGGAGAGCCTCTGCGAAGCTCGCCGCACCCACGGGAACTATCATGAACTCCTGGATCTTCAGCTCGTTGCCTGCGTGCTTGCCCCCGTTTATTATGTTCATCAGGGGGACCGGCAGCGTGCGGGCAAGGAGGCCTCCCAGGTACTGGAACAGCGGTAGGCCGTAGGTGTCGGCTGCCGCGTGAGCGACAGCCAGGGATACGGAGAGGATGGCATTAGCGCCAAGCTGGGACTTGTTCTTCGTGCCGTCGAGCTCTATCATCCGCCTGTCTACCGCCTCCTGGTCTCTAGAGTCCATCCCGATGATCTCCTTGGCTATCACGTTGTTCACGTTGTCCACAGCCTTCCTCACACCCTTGCCGTGGAACTGCTTACCCCCATCCCTCAGCTCGAGAGCCTCGTGCTTGCCCGTTGAGGCTCCAGAGGGTACCGCAGCCCTTCCGAAGCCCCCTCCGAGGGTCTGAACCTCGGCCTCTACGGTCGGGTTCCCCCTGGAGTCCAGAATCCACCTTCCTCTGATGCTAACTATCTGGAAGTCGTCCTCTAGCAGTATTCTCATGCTTGCTCAGTACAGCCACCAGTGCCCCCTTTTACATGTGCCCTTTTGTAACCTTCGTTATTCATCCTGGTCCTTGAAAAATCACATTGCCCCCGGGGAAAAGAATAAAAATTCGCGAAGCTTTCTTCAGCGATGAAAAGCCTCCAGGAGGACACTTACGGAGTGGTTCTCTGCGGGGGTGAGGGAAAGAGGCTGCGGCCGCTAACCTACTACTTCCAGAAGGCGATGATACCCATTGGGTCGCAGCAGAAGCCACTCCTCGAGTACATAGTCAGGCTGCTCAGGTTCCACGGCATCACGAGGATCGTGATGCTGATAGGCTACAAGGGTGAGCAGATCAGGAACTACTTCGACAACGGTGAGAGACTTGGCGTCAAGATAACCTACGTCTGGGACAACCCCGAGTACTCGGGCAACGGGGGGGCGCTGCTCAACGCGTACCTGCAGGGGCACTTCAGGGGTGCAAGGCATCTCCTGATATACTATGGGGACATACTCTCAGACATCAACCTGACGGAGCTCATGCAGCTGCACAAAGAAGGGGAGTTCGCTGCAACGCTCGCTCTCTCCCCGAACTACAGGGTGGCGGTCGGGGTTGCTGAGGTTGAGGGGAACGAGGTTGTGAGGATGATCGAGAAACCCCCACTGGGCAAGCCTGTCACCATGGGTGTACTGGCGGTGAAAACGGACAGCCTGGTGTACCTGAAGGAGCTTGGCGAGGAAAGAAGGGAGATAGACATAATGGGCGACTTCGTACGCCTTCTCCTAGAGCGGAAGCAGAGAGTCGGAGCCTACCTTACGAACTCCTACTGGTTGGACTTGGGCACTACCGAGACCTACGAGAAGCTGGACCCGTCCGACGTGGATAACCGCTTCGCGTTCCTCTTCCAAGAAGCCTGAGCAGGTGGTACAAAGCTGTTTTCTCCCCCTTTATAACTCTCGTCAGCATGCTCTCTGGGAAGAGGTAGGAGAGCTTCACCGCGAAGCTCCAGTTCCTGTACAGGAAGTCCACCAGCTTGCGGTAGATCCTCCCCACCTCGAGGACTGCGCCAACCTCGCTCCACGCCCTGACCGGGTAGGCGTGCGGGCTATCAAGCCATGCGGCCTCCGCGGCGAGAATGCCCAGAGCCATTGCGGGGAAAATACCGCCGCCGTTAATGGGGTTCACAGCTCCAAGGGAGTCGCCCGCGAACATCACACCCTCCCTCTCCGCCTCAGCGTAGAAGCCTGCCACTGGGACCCACCTGCCCCTCGGTGGCTCGACGACGGCATAGCCTGTGAGGTACCCGTGGGGGTTTCTCTCGATGAAGCGCTCCAGCACCCTGACCGGGCTGAGCCCTCTCTTCACGTAGCTTAGGCGGAGGCCAACGCCGACGTTTGACACACCGTCCTCGAATGGGATTATCCAGGCGTAACCCCCAGCGGTCTCGGAGGAGGAGTACATGAACACGAGGTCCTTCCTCATGCTTGGTGTTTCCACCTTCGCGTTAACAGCAGGCGCGACGTCGTCGGGTGGGAGGAGGGAGGGCTCTCCGAGGAGGTTCCTGACGGTTGAGGGGTAACCGTCGCACGCTATCACGTACTTCGCCGTTATCTCACGCCCTCTCCTGGTTCTGACCACGTACTCGCTGCCAACCTTGCGGAGCCCAACGACATCATCGCCGAGGTAGTATTCCGAGCCCTCGATCAGCTTGTGCACGAGCTCCGTCCGGCTGACCGTGAAGCCAGGTATCCTGAGGGTGAAGCCTTTACCGCCCTCGAACTCCAGCCTGACTGCGGAGATGGAGTTCCTCTTCCTGGCCAGGGAGATGTACGAGAAGGCCTTCGAGATGGAGGGCTTCGATGAGATGAACCTCACGGCGTCGGGCTCTGGAAGGAACTCCCCGCACACGGGAGGGTCCTCGGGGCTTGCTTTCCTCTCAATACCTACTGAGGGGACACCCAGCTCATTCAGCCTGCGCAGGGCTGCAGCTCCAGCAGGACCCAGCCCCACCACGACTGCTTTGCTCCTCATGCCGCGTGCACCCAGAGATCCGCGCGCCGTTAAAAGTCTGACATGGGTGAAGATCGAGAGAGGGCCGTGTACGGTGTGTGCTACGGCAGGCAGACCTTCTCTCTTCCTATGACCTTCACAGCGGCCTGAAGCACAGTTAGCGACTTCTGGAGGAGTTCCTTCACGAACTCGCGGCCTTCGGGTGTGAGGGAGTAGACTTTCTTCTCCCTGCTGCCCATCTTCTTGGAGACGAGGAGGCCTAGGCTCTCGAGCTTCCGGAGGAACGGGTAAACCTGTGAAGGGCCTACGGGTGCTCCCAGCAGGTCCTCGAGAGTCTTCATGAGCTCGTA
>JAJHRT010000043.1 GCA_020833575.1 Thermofilum sp.
GCTGTGGAGTCCGCGCTGAGCTCCAAGGCTGTCGCCGTCAGCGTGGCATCAGGGGTGCACGTCTACCGGGGGACCCAGCTGAGGCTGACCTACCTGAGGGTCGAGCTGGAGGATGGGCGGGAGTTCAGCATGGAGCTCTACGGGGAGTCCGCGAGAACCTACTCCAACACGAACGCGGAGGAGCACTACGAGGCGATAGTCTCGCTGATGAAGGCGCTCGTCCCGGGGCTCAGGCTGCCCCGCTCCAGGCTGGTCGGCGTGTGAGCCCTAGGAGCAGGCGCAGCCCGACTCCCCGGAGCCTGGGACCAGGAGGTTCTTCTCCCAGAGCTTCTCCCAGCACTTCCTGCAGACCCAGACGCCGCCCAGCTCCTTGTGGTTCGCCCAGAGCAGGCTGTCAGCCTCCTGCCCGCAGATCGCGCACCTCATAGGCTCCCCGCGGTAGAGCTCCCGGAGGTGGGATTTAAAGCTCGCGCAGCGCGCGCCAGCGGGCTACTCCTCCTCCACCCCGCGCACCAGGGCCGGCGCCTCGGCCCCCGGCTCGCTCCTGTACATCTCCCTGAGCACCAGGGCTGCTGCAGCTGGCGGGAAGACCCCCAGCTCGGTGATGATCCCGGTGACGTACTCGGGGGCTGTCACGTCGAAGGCGGGGTTTCTCACGGAGAGCAGGGGGTGCTTGGCCAGCAGGTCGGCGGGCACGACCTCGGAGGCTTCGCGCTCCTCGATCTCCACCAGCTCGCCGATCAGCGTGTAGGGGCTGAACTTGTAGGTCTCGGCGGCGACGTAGAAGTCCACCCCCCTCTCCCTGGCGGCCAGCGCGATGAGGCTGGTCCCGATCTTGTTCACCACGGCCCCGTTCGCCGCGATCGCGTCCGCGCCGACGACCACCTTGTCCACCTCCCTCATCACGTACCTCACAGCCGAGTCGGGGATCAGCACCACCTCCACGCCGGCCTGGCTCAGCATCCTGTACGTGGTGAGGCCCTGGAACCGGGGCCTAGTCTCGGTGGCGTAGACGCGCGAGAGCCCCTTCCTCTCGTGGGCCCTCGCGATCACCTTTATGGCGGCGAGGCTGTTGCAGTGTGTCAGCACGACGTCGCCGCTGGAGAGAACCCTGCTGCCTATCTCCGCGATCCTGTCGAGCGCGGAGTCGATGTAGCTGATGAAGCTCCTGCAGCGCTCCACGACGAGCCCCCTCAGCTCCTCGACGCTCCCCCGCGCCCCCCTGAGCGCCGACACCACGTAGTTCACAGCGTTCGGCAGCGTCACCGCGGTGGGCCTCGTCGAGACGAGCACCTCGGCGACCCTCCGCATGTACAGCGCGAAGTCGCCGGGGTCGGAGCCCTGGTACTTCTCAGCCGCGAGGAGCAGCGCCTCCACGGCCGCCCTGGCTATCCGGCTCGCCCCGCGGACCCTCATCTCCCTGATGTCCTCGGCGACGCGGAGCACCTCCTCCGGTATCACCCCCTCTCACCCAGCGCCCTGAGGAAGCTCTCGGAGAGCTCGGGGATGCTGGCGAGCGCGGGGGGCCACCCGTACATCTCCTTCGCGATCATGACGACGAACTCGGGGGCGATGAGCCCCTTCTCCGTCACGATCGCGTCGATCATGCGCGGAGGGGTCACGTCGAAGAGGGGCGCCCTCACGCGCAGGGGCTGCTCCGCGGGGAGGTCCACGGGGTAGTCGGCCTCGGGTATCTCGAGGAGCTCGCCCACCAGGGTCTCCGGGCTGATCTTCAGGGAGGTCGCGACGACGAACACCCTCACCCTGGCCTCGTAGGCCGCCAGCGCTATCAGGCTGGAGCCCACCTTGCTCACGTTCGCGCCGTTCGCCGCGATGGCCTCGGACGCCAGGAGCACCTTGTCCACCTCCCTCATCACGTACCTCACGGCCGAGTCCACCACGAGCTGCGCCGGCACCCCGGCGTCCGCCAGCTCCACGGCGAGCTGAACCCCCTCGCCGCCGGGCCTCGACTCCGCCACGATCACTCTCAGCGCCTTGCCGCGCTCCGCGGCCCTCAGGATCGTCTTCTTCACGAAGAGGCTGTAGGTGTTCGTCAGCACTGTGTCGCCGTCCTCGAGCCTCCGCTCCGCGATGCTCGCGGCCCTCTCCACGTGCTGCATCAGCGTCTCCCGCATCTCCCGGGCCCTCCGCCGGACGGCGAGCCTCACCTCCTCCAGCCCCCCGCCCGCCGCGGACACCGCGGCCTCGAGCAGGGAGCGGACAGCGTTCACCATCAGCGCCGAGGTCGGCCTGGCCCTCACCACCTCCACGGCCAGCCTGGCGAAGAGCTGAGCCCCACCGCCCTCCAGCGCCTGGGCGAGGGCGTCGAGCGCGCGGAGGACGCACTCCGTCGAGCTCCTCACCCTACCCCTCCTCACGTCCTCCACGAGCCTCGCGTACTCCCCCGGCAGAGGGTAGGCCTCGAGCATGCGTCCCCGAGCTGCCACTCGCCCGCGGGCGCTATATCGCTAGCGGTGCACCGCAAAGCGTTATAGGCTGCGCCGCGCCTACAGGTGCGTGAGCAGGGGCAGGGAGGACTTCGAGCCCTACCCGGAGTTCCTGAAGCCGGGCTACGTGCCCGACCCCCAGGGCGACGTCGTCGCGGTCTTCAGGGTGACGCCGGCTGAGGGCTTCACAGCCGAGGACGCGGCGGGCGGCGTGGCAGCCGAGAGCAGCACGGGGACGTGGACGACGCTCTACACCTGGTACGACAAGGCGCGCGTGGACAGGCTGATGGGCAAGGCCTACGAGGTGAGGAGCCTGGGCGACGGCTCCTACCTGGTGAAGATCGCCTACCCGCTGGAGCTGTTCGAGGAGGGGAACGTGCCGGGCTTCCTCGCCTCCGTGGCCGGGAACGTCTTCGGGATGCGGAGGGTCAAGGGCCTGAGGCTCGAGGACCTGTACCTGCCCAGGGGCTTCCTCGAGCACTTCAAGGGCCCCTTCAGGGGCGTCGAGGGGGTGCGCAGCATCCTAGGGGTGAGGGGGAGGCCGATCGTCGGCACCGTCCCCAAGCCGAAGGTCGGCTACTCTCCAGAGGAGGTAGGGAGGCTCGCCTACGACCTGCTGACGGGCGGCCTGGACTACGTGAAGGACGACGAGAACCTGACGAGCCCCAGCTTCTGCCGGTTCGAGGAGAGGGCCAGGGCGATCATGAGGGCGGTCGACGCGGCGGAGAGGGAGACCGGCGAGAGGAAGGCCTGGTTCGCGAACATAACGGCGGACGTGAGGGAGATGGAGCGGAGGCTCAAGGTGGTCGCCGACTACGGCAACCCCTACGTCATGGTGGACGTGGTCGTAGCCGGCTGGTCTGCGCTCACCTTCATCAGGGACCTCGCGGAGGAGCACGGTCTCGCCATACACGCCCACAGGGCGATGCACGCAGCCTTCACCAGGAACCCCCACCACGGGATCTCGATGTTCGTGCTCGCCAAGCTCTACCGCGTTATCGGCGTTGACCAGCTGCACGTGGGCACGCCGGAGGTGGGGAAGCTGGAGGCGAGGACTGCGGACGTGGTGAGGTACGCCAGGGTGCTGAGGCAGAGCGTGTACAAGCCGGACCCCGACGACCCCCTGCACCTCGAGCAGGACTTCCACCACATCAAGCCAGCCCTCCCCGTCTCATCAGGCGGGCTCCACCCCGGCACACTCCCGGAGGTCGTCAGGGTCATGGGGGTGGACCTCGTCATCCAGGTGGGAGGGGGCGTCGTCGGGCACCCCGACGGCCCGAGAGCGGGGGCGGCCGCTGTCAGGCAGGCGGTGGAGGCGGCGGTCAAGGGGGTGCCGCTGGACGAGTACGCGAGAGAGCACAGAGAGCTCGCGAGAGCGCTCGAGAAGTGGGGCTACGTCAAGCCGATCTGACCACCCCCAGCGCGCTGTGACAACCTTATATTGCTCCGCTCAGCACCTAAGCGGGGTTAGGGCTCCGGGGCGTAGAGGGTTGGTGGACGCCGGCTTCGTGCTCAACCTGCTCGGCGCGATAGGGGGCCTGGGGAGCCTAGCGACCATTGTCGGCGTCGCGTACTGGCTCGGCAGGAAGTTCGCCGAGATGGACAAGAGGTTCGAGATGATAGAATTCAGATTTAAATTAATAGATGAAAGATTCAAGTCTATTGATGATCAATTTAAACAGGTAGATAGAAGGTTTGATGAGATGAAAAAGTACGTCGACGATAAGGTTGAGGAATTGAAGAAGTACACTGACAGCAGGGTCAGAGAGCTCAAGGAGTACTTCGAGGGGAGGCTCAGCGAGCTCGAGGAGTACTTCGAGGGAAGGCTCGGCGAGCTCGAGGAGAGGTTCTCCTCGAGGATCGAGAGGCTGGCGGAGGCCTTCACCAGCTACCAGGAGTTCTTCGTGGAGTTCCTGACCACCGAGGGCGTGATAAAGCCGGGCTACAGGGACCTGCTCATCAAGCATGCAAGGGGGACTATGAGGCTCGCAGCCCTCAACCCGCTCACGAGAGAGGAGTGGGAGAGGCTGAAGCTGTACCTGGACAAGAGCGAGAGGGATGAGCTGACCCTGGAGGAGGCCGACGACTTCCTCGAGCTTGCCAGGAAGGTCGTGAGGGAGTACGGAGAGCACCCGGAGGCCTGGAAGCTGCACATCTACGCCGCGATGACGAGGGCCCTCACGGCGAAGAGGTACTACGAGCAGAGGGGGAGGGAGGAGAAGCGGGAGCAGTCGCAGCAGGGCGCGTGAGCCCTACTGCCCGCGCGCGGTAGAGCAGGAGAGCCGCCGCGCCCATGCCTGCGCCTGCCAGGAGGTAGGAGGCCTCAGCCCCCACCGCCCTCCAGAGGATGCCCCCAAACCCCTCCCCTGCTGCCGAGCCCGCGAGCCTGAGCGCGTTGAGCAGCCCAACCACCTGGCCCTGCCTCTCCGGGGGCGCTTCCTCCACCGCGAGTAGCTCGACGTACGAGCTCGCCACCGATCCAAGGCAGTGGAGAGCGTAGAGAAGGTATAGCTGCGCGAGCTCCCGCTGCCAGGGGAAGAGGAGCCAGGCGAGCCCCGCCGCCGAGTAGCCACCTACAACGATCCTCCAGCGGCCGAAGCGGTCTCCCAGCAGGCCCGCGGGCCAGCCCCCTAGGAGCCACGCAGCGTTGTAGATGGAGGCGAACCCGGCGAGCACCAGGGTGCTCCCGGTCAGGCGCGGGTCGTAAGCCAGGAAGGAGGGAGCGTAGCCAAGGACCGCCCCTGCGATGGCCGCGGCGTAGATGTAGCGCAGAGGCGCATGCTCCAGCAGGCCCGCCCAGCCCCTCCCCTCAGCGCGGGGCGCTGTGCCTCCGGGCTTGCCGCGGGGAGAGGGTAGGAGGACTGCCAGCGTCACCAGAGCTAGGAGGTGGAGGGCAGCCTTGGCGAGGAAAACTACCCACCACCCTACCTCCTGCGCTAGCCAGCCTGCCAGCAGCGCCCCGCCGACGGCCACCGCGGAGTAGGTGGTGCTCAGGAAGCCGAGCGCGCTGCCCATCCGCTCCCAGGCGGCGTCTGCTAGTAGCCGCAGAGCGGCAGGCCGCAGGGCTGCCTGCGCGCCCTGAACCAGGAGGAAGCCGAGGGCAGCGACCAGCCAGGAGGCTGAGGCTCCTTGAACTGCCAGCCCGGCGGATACGAGGGCCAGGCAGAGCAGGAGCCAGCTTCGCGGCCCCACCTGGTCGGCTAGGCGCCCACCGGCGAGAGAGCCGAGCACTGCGGCCCCGTACCCTAGCCCCAGCACGAGGCCAAGCACCTCGGAGCCAGCTCCCATCGAGCGCATGAAGGCCCCGAAAAGCGTCACGTCCACCTCGATGATGCCAGCGGTAACCTGAAGAACCGCTAGGGCCGCGACAACCCGGTTCCACGGGATAAGCCCCCTCATGAGCGAATCAGCTCTTACAAGAAGCAAGGTCTTTATAAGCAGGAGTCTCGTCCCCCTCAGCGCCTCAGAGCGGGCTCGAAGCGCTGCTCATCACCGCGCCGCCCGCTCGTACGGCTTGCCAGACTGCGCGCGCCAGGATGCTAAATCGGGGCTTAACGAAGAACTTCGCACCTCACGCCCTAGGACTCTAGAGCCTCCTTGGAGCGTTTAGACCCCCTGCTCCCGTAGCAGCACATATATCCTAACGTAAGGTTGCTTAATGGGGGTTTGGTGTGGGCAGGAGAATTCCTGTATCTGAGTCCCTCCTGAGGAGGCTCTTGGAGCAAGCGGGTCTCGAGAACCGCAAGCTAAAGCTGGGCAGGTGGGTGATCAAGAAGAGAATAGGTGAAGCCGTTGGTCGTGAGAGTGAGAGTAAGAGTCAGGTCGAGGGCTAGCAGCCGCAGTGCAGAGCTTGTGGTGCTCGCGAACGGTGGCGCGGAGAGCGCTAAGCCATGTATCGTTGTCGATGAAAGCACTGCTGAGAAGTTAGGACTTTGGCCGCCTAGCAAGTGGGAGGTTGTGCAGGTAGAGGAGGCGTCATCCATAAGCGAGGCGTTCGTGATAGATGAAGCCGTAGAGCTCGAGCTGCTAGGAGATCGTGGTGAGACTCTGTCGCAGATTAAAGCGGATCTAGTTGTTCAGAGAGGCTTGGTGGAGCCATTAATAACTGATGTTACCATAGACGAATTAGGCATAGTAATTGTGAGTTTCGGCAGGGGATTATGGAGGCATGCGAGCGATCCTCCAGAAGTTCTCAGGAAGTCTGCCCGGAGTCGATGAAACATCCTGGCCGATTCCTAAGATTCTCTTGCTGGTGCTAGCGCGCTGAGCACAGCTCTCTTAAGAGCTCTACGGCGCTGAGAGCTGCCAAGTAGCTGGTTCTCGGGTTCTCTAGGTGCGGGACATTCTCCACCTTCACGTACAGGGTACCAGCCCTTGAGACCGCGCGCGGCGCGCTCCCGGAGGGAACCGTTAGGCACGCGCTCGCGGAGCTCCAGCGGAGGAATCTTGTCAGGAGGGTTGTGAACCTGAGGGATGCTAGGCAGGTGTACTACGAGCTCGCCAGCTAGCAGTGCTCCAGCCCGCTGCGAGAAGGCGGAGTATGGCTAGCGTTACTCGTTGGCCCCCGCGCCTTTCTTACTATGCGCCCTGAGTGATGAGTAGGTAGGTCAAGGCTAGCCACTGCGGGGGCATCACGCCCTCGCCCCTGAGCATCTTCGCGTTCCTCCCGCCCTCCCTCCTCAGGAAGACCACCGTGGGGGATGTGTGGACGTCGAACTCCTTGAAGAGCTCCCTCGCGTCGTCCGAGGAGCAGTTCCTCGCGAACCAGTCGCAGAGGACCACAACGAAGGTCGCGCGCCGCTCCGGCGCCGCCTTCTCCACGAAGGGGAACCAGTAGTCGTCGAACTTCCTGCAGGCGCCGCACCTCGCGTTGTCGAAGTAGATCACGTAGACCCCGTCGCCGAGCAGCGCGGACCTGCCCGCCGGGACCCAGCTCCTGCTGTCCACCGAGTACACGTAGACGCCGTGGGGCGCGGTCGCCGGCAGCCTACCGGCTTCCGAGCTCAAGGCCGACCCCCTCCCCCGGGCGCGGCGCTACACCCTTGTGAGCTCCTTGAGGAGGGGCTGGTACACGGAGTTCGCCAGCGTGGCCTTGAGCACGAAGTCCAGCGCGATGAGGGCCAGAGCCCACGCCAGGAGCCTCCTCACCTCCCCCTCGACCACCAGCCTGCGCTGCCTGA
>JAJHRT010000044.1 GCA_020833575.1 Thermofilum sp.
AGCGCTCTCGTGTTAGCAACAGCCGCATGCCCGCACACCCTCACCAGCAGCACAGGGTTCTCGGGCGCAGCCTCGTCGAGGTCGTGCCGCGTGGGGTACCTCCTCTCGACCATCTTGTCCTGATCCCACCCCCTCCCCACCACCCAGCCGCCAGGGCCAATCTCGAGCGCTGCCTTCCTCACGGCCTCCTTGAGCTCCTCCACCGAGGAGACTCCTCTGAGGTCGAGGGTGCGGCGGCTCAGAGCCGTTGAGAGCAGGTGGGTGTGCGCGTCGCGCAGGCCTGGCACCACGATGCGCCCGCCGAGGTCGAGGGTCCGCGAGGGGTGTAGGCCTCTGCACTTGTGCTCCGAGCCCTCGCAGACAACTCCTTTCCCTGGCACCACGACGAGGGCCTCGACCTCCTCGTTGAGAAGGTACCTGAAGTTCACCAGGAGTGCTTCACCAGCCACGCTGGCGCAGAGGTTAGCCGGCTAAAACGTTTTCTCCCGCCCTGGTGAAATTTATCCAGCGCTGGGGCTCTGGGGGGCGGTGAGCAGTGAGGCTGAGAGACGCCCTTAGGGGCAAGATTCCCAAGGAGCTCCTGCCCCTGGTGCCCTCTAGCTTCGACATCGTGGGCTCGCGAGGAAGGGCCGTGGCTATCCTGGAGCTGGAGGAGCCCCTGCTGCCCTACGCGAAGGTCATAGCAGAGGAGCTGATGAGGATCCACAGGAGCGTGGTTGCTGTTTACAGGAAGCTCGGCGGCAGGTCGGGGGAGTTCCGGCTCAGGGAGCTGGAGCTCGTGGCTGGGGAGCCCGTCACGGAGGTTGTCCACAAGGAGCACGGGTACGTGCTCAAGCTCGACGTTACGAAGGTTTACTTCTCCCCACGGGAGGCCACCGAGAGGCAGAGGGTTGCCTCCAAGGTGGCGCCGGGGGAGCGCGTCATGGTGATGTTCGCGGGCGTGGGCCCCTTCGCTATAGCTATAGCGAAGGCCCAGCCCCTCGTGGAGCGCGTCATCGCGATCGAGATAAACCCCGTGGCGTACAGCTACATGGTCGAGAACATAAAGCTGAACAAGCTCGAAGGCAAGGTAGTCCCCGTCCTAGGCGATGTGCGCGAGAAAGCTCCTGAGTTCTACGGCTGCTGCACACGCGTGGTCATGCCGCTCCCCAAAGGCGCCTACGCCTTCCTGGACCACGCAGTGAAGTGCCTTAGCGGGAAGGGGGTGATCCACTTCTACTACTGGGGCGCGGAGGGGGAAGCCTTCCAGCAGGGCTTCGAGCTCGTGCGGAGAGCAGCGGAGCAGCAGGGCTGCTCGGCGCAGCTTCTGGAGGCCCGCGTGGTCTCCCCCTACGCGCCGAGAGTCTACAAGGTGGCTATCGATGCGTATGTGGAGTGCGCGAGGCGAGGCTGAAGGGTAAACGATAATACTCCTAAAACCCGCACAAAAGTGTATGAGTCTTCCCAGGCACATCTTCAGGGCCTACGACATCCGCGGTGTCTACGGTAAGGACCTCACGCCTGAAGCCTTCCTGAGGGTTGGAGCAGCCCTGGCGAGGTGGAGCGACAGGTTCTTCGTCTGCTCCGACACGAGGCTGAGCTCCCCACCCCTCCGCCTAGCTCTCTCCGCAGGCCTACTGGGCGCGGGCGCCAGCGTCGTGGACGCAGGCGAGGGCCCCATCGGGCTGGCGATCTACGCATCGAAGCACCTCAGGTACAGCGTCGGCTACGTCACAGCCTCGCACCTGCCCTACGAGTGGAACGGGCTAAAGCTCTACTACCCCGGAGGGGTGCCGATATCGCTGGAGAAGCTGGAGGAGCTGTGGAGGCAGGCAAGCGGCACCCTCTCGTGGAAGGCTAGCAGAGAGGCTAGGTACGAGAGAGCCTCCTACCTGGAGAGCTACATGGAGTTCCTCAGGAGGCTGCCGAGGGAGAGCGGAGGACTTAAGGTCGTTGTCGACTGCGGTAACGGGGCTGCGTCGCTTGTCGTCCCCGAGCTCCTCAGGGAGCTTGGCTACCAGGTCGTCGCGGTGAACTGCGACGTCGACCCCGTTTTCTCCGTGAGGGGCTCTGAGCCAACTCCTGAGGCTACAAGCTACCTGGGAGACCTCGTCCAGAAGTTTGGCGGCGACCTGGGAGTGGCCTTCGACGGGGATGGAGACAGGGTGATCTTCTACGACGAGAAGGGCCGCGTGCTCGCCCCGGAGCAGGTAGCCGTGGTTATGATCAACGGGCACCGCGTAAAGAAAGTGATAGCGAACGTTGAGTGCTCAAGCCTGATAGACAGGTACGTGGAGGGCATTGGGGGCAGCGTCGAGAGGGTTCCCGTGGGCCGGATATACATCATCTACAAATCGCTCGACGGCGTCGAGGGCCTGGGAGTGGAGAGCAGTGGCCACTTCGTAACCTACAGCGGCGCGAACCTCGACGACGGCATCGCGAGCCTTCTCTACCTCCTGGAGGCCCTGAGAAAGCTGGGGGGCAAGCTCTCCAGCCACGTGCCACCAATGCCTCTGAGCAAGCGGCTCAAGTTTGAGGTGGGGGATGAGAGGAAGTTCGAGATTGTGGAGAAGCTGAAGGAGAATCTCGCCTCGAGGTACGAGAAGGTGGTCACCGTAGATGGTGTCAGGGTCGACCTGAGCGAGGGATGGTTCCTGGTGCGCCCTTCGAACACCGAGCCTGTGATAAGGGTTACTCTGGAGGCCGAGAGTGAGGAGAGCCTCAGAGCCATGGAGAGCCTGGTGCTAGAGGAGCTACGCAGAGCAGGGCTGAGCTCGGTGTAGCCCCTAGAGGCGCGCTACAGGAGGAAAAGAATTATAACTGTGAGTTAGTATGCCCGGGCTGTGAGTGCGGTAGCTATAGGCGCCTCGCCGACGATAGATTCGATGATGCTCCTGGGCTTTAAGGTGATGAAGGTTCCGGAGAAGTTGGGCGAGACGCTGCAGGAGGAGGTGCTCTCAGCGGTGCTTGAAAGCAAGGTGGTTGTGATCGAGGAGCCTGTCTACGCTCAAGTCAGCGACAGGCTGAGCAAGCTGCTCTCTTACGTCAAGGAGCCCCCCCTCCTCGTGGTTGTCCCCTCCCATGAGCAGCCCTCCACCCACAGGTTGGAGGAGCTCTACCAGAAGCTGTCCTACGCTGTTGGGGTGAGGCTGAAATGGGTGAAAAGAGAGTAAGCAGGAGCATATTGAGGGAAGAGCTCGACGTAAAGGTCATCCTCGAGGAGAGGCAGAAGGCAGACGAACTAATCGCGGAGGCGCGGAGGAAGGCTGAGGAGATACTGGAGGAAGCCCGCCGCAAAGCCCGCGAGATGCTAGAGCAGGCCGAGAAGGAGGCGTCCACGCTGCCCGATGACCTTGTCGAGGAGGAGCGCAGGAAGCTCTACGAGGAGCTAGACAAGGTGGAGCGCGCGTACGAGGAGGAGCTTCAGAGCGTGAGAACGGCTTTTAACCACGCCCGGGAGGAAATCAGGAGGCTCATCTACGAGGAGATGTTCAGGTGGTAGCCGTGGAGCAGAGGAGCCTTGTCGAGGCTATAGTCCAGGAGATAAGGAGGGTTGCCCAGGAGGAGGCGCAGAAGATACTGAGGAGGGCGGAGGAGGAGGCTCAAAGGGTGCTCGAGGAGGCTAAGGAGAGGGCCTCCAGGCTGATCGAGGAGAGGAGGCAGAGGCTACTCGAGGAGGTGAGGAAGAAGGTTCTCAGCGAGCTAGCGCCGCGGAAGCTGGAGCTGCGGCACAAGATGCTTCTTGAGAAGCACACTCTGGTGGTGAGCGAGGTTAACAGCCTCATCGCGGAGGTCATCAGCGAGATCAGAGGAGATCCTCAGAAGTACCGCGAGTACCTCGTGGAAGCCCTCAGAGCTGCGGTGAGCAGTATAGCGTCCAGCAGCCTGGTCGTTCACCCCTGCAAGGGGGAGAGGGAGCTGGTGGAGAGAGTGGTCAGCGAGTTCAAGGAGAGTTTGGGCGGGAGCCCCGAGCTAGCGGTGGGGGAGGAGATCGGCTGCAGCGGGGGAGTAGTTGTGAGGAGCTCCGACGGGCGTGTCTACTTCAATGCTACCTTGGACGCTAAAGCGGTAGAAGTAAAGGAGAGAGTGCTACCCCGTGTCTTCGAGAAAGTAGCTAGGAGAGCGAAGTAACCCTGCTCCGCGCTGTCTTAAGCTCGACTATGGCCGGCAAGGGGTGCTTGTACTTAATCTCGCTCAACTTGCTCCTCCCGATCTCCTTCGCGAGCACGTCGTCCAGGAGTATGAGGTCGAACTCCCTCTTCCTCAGGATTTCCTCAAGCATCCCCAGGGCCTCCGCAGCACCACCAGCCACGTACACGGCGTCGAAGCCCCCATTCTTCAGGGCGGGGGCCAGGTCCTCCCTGGCAATCGCCGCTATCCTCAGCCGCACAAGGCTGCTGCGCGGCACATGTTTTTAAACTAGCCGCTTGCAGCGGTAGCACGTATGAAGTACAGGCTGATGGATCTGCTCGCCTGCCCCTATGACAAGCATTTCCCCCTGGAGCTGTACGTCGTGGAGACGGTGAAGTACGAGGAACGCACCTTCACCTTCAAGACCAAGCCTGCCTGCGAGCTCTACTGCGCCTACAGAGGCTCCCACGTGAAGGACTTGCAGATGAAGGATCCAGGATGCGACGAGTGCATAAAGTTCGAGGTTAAGACGGGTGTTCTCTACTGCCCTGAATGCGGCAGGTGGTGGCCCATCAAGGACGAGATACCAGTGATTCTGCCCGACAACCTGAGGAAGAAGGACAGCGACCTCAAGTTCCTGGAGTCAATCAAGGACAAGCTGCCCGAGAAGATAGTGATGGAGGGGAAGCCCTGGTCCCTCGCTAATCGTGCGTGAACACGAGCACGATACCTCTCTCCTCCACTCTCTCCACCTTAGCGAAGCCCACCCTCATAAGCTGCACCTGGTCGCCCACCCTCAGCTGGCTCATAGCCGGCTCCCCGAACCCCCTTACTCTCTCCAGGGAGGTCCCCGAGGCTTTCAGCAGCACGCCTGGGAGCGCGGACTCCGCGGGAGCCCACTGGACTATCTGCAGCCCCCTTTCCTTCGCGTAAGTTAGGTCGTTGTTCAGGTAGACGAGGCTGTCCCCCGAGACCCGGAAGTTGCCGAGGCCCATGAGCCTGACCTCCTGGAGCCTAGCTACTTCATCGCTCACGAGCACGTAGGGCTCCTTGAGCTCGATCCTCCTCCTACCCCTCTCCGGGAAAGAGGGATGCACCATCACCTCTGCTGCAACGGGCAGCTGGATGCCCTCGAGCCTGACCCTCAGCAGAGGCTCAGGGACGAACATGTACCTGTCCGCCCTGGGCTCAAGAAGCTTCCTGTTGACGGCGTTGAGCTTCTCCACGCTTATGCTGGCGCTGGAGGGGCGCAGCCCCACCTCCATGACGAGCTCCCAGATGGTCTCCGGCAGTATTCCCCGGCGCCTCAGCGCCCGGAGGGTTCCAAGGCGTATGTCGTCCCAGCCCTCGAAGAGACCCCTCTCGATCCCCTTCCTCATAACAGACTTGCTGAGGATCATTCCCCCGAGCTTCAAGCGCCCGAAGTGTATGCTGATGGGGGGTGTCCAGCCGAGGTGCTTGTACACGTACTCCTGCTTCAGCGTGTTGACAGCGTGTTCCTCGCCCCTGAGGATGTGGGTGACCCCCATCAGGTGGTCGTCGAGAGCGCACGCGAAGTTGTACGTGGGCCAGACGGCGTACTTGCTGCCCACCAGAGGATGGGGGTACCTGTCCGTGTCGATCACGCGCATTGCTATCCAGTCCCTCACCGAGGGGTTGGGGTGGGCGGGGTCCGTCTTTATCCTCAACACGGCTTCCCCCTCCCCGTACCCGCCGGACACCATGCGGTCCCATCGCTCCAGGTGCTCCTCCACGGGCAGATCCCTGCAAGGGTCCGGGACCCCCTCGCTGCGCAGCTTGCTTATGACCTCCCTCGGGTGCGTGCAGACGTAGGCCCCTCCGCGCTCGATCAGCATCCTCGCGTGCTGGTAGTAGATCTCCATCCTCAGGCTCTGGATGTACTCTTCATCCCACGAGAGCCCAAGCCACCTCAAATCCTCCCGGATAGCCTCGTAGGCCTCGAGGATGGGCCTCTTGGTCTTGGGATCCGTGTCCTCGAACCTGAGTATGAACTTCCCCCTGTACCGCACCTTGGCGTAGTAGTAGTTGAGTACCGCCGGCCTAGCGCTTCCCAGGTGGAGCACGAAGTCGGGGTTCGGCGCGAACCTTGTGACGATAGCACCGCCGAGCTCCTCTGCGCCGGGCAGGGGGGGCATAGCCTTCTCCTCCCTCTTACGCTCGACCTTGAAGGCGTCAGGCCAGAGCTCGCTGAGCAGCCTCTCCTGCTCCTCCCTGCTCATGGCATTGACCTCGCCGACGACCTCTCTCACCACCTCCACGACCTCTCGTGCCTGCTTTCTCAGCTCTGGAGCTTCCGCGAAGACCTTGCTAGCTACGGCATCCACTCTCGCGGTTCCGCCGTACTTAACCGCGTTGGCAAGCGCGTACTTCAGGGCGATCTTCCTCAAGTCGATCTCCATGACTCTCACCCGCCCCCTCGAACCCCCTTCTTATAAAGAGTACCTACCCCGGCTCAGCGTGCACAAGCGCTGGGGGCTCGCGGAGGACTCGCCGCCTCCGCGAAAACCTTTAAAACCCTTGGGATTTCTCATTCTCCCGAGGGCCGGTCGTCTAGCGGGAGGATGCGGGGCATAAGCCTCAGGCCGCCTTGGCAAGAGCGCGTGCCCCAAAGTGGCGGAGGTCCCGGGTTCGAATCCCGGCCGGTCCACCACCTCTTCTTCCCTCTTCCCTGCGTTGCAGTGCCGAGTTAAGAGTCTAAGAAAGGGTCTCCCTGATCTGCTAGGCCTCGAGCTTGAAGAGCAGGTGTACCAGCTCGTCTATGTCCCACTTTGGAGGCGTGAGGGGCTGCTCGGCTATCTGTGAGAGCTCTGTGTATAGGCTCTCGACCGAGCTCACCAGCTTCTCGTACAGCGCGTAGTACTTGTCGTAGATCTCCGCCACCTTGGGGTCGGGCTTGATCCTGCCTCTCTCCCTGAAGAACCTGGCTACGGCTTCCTCGAAGCTCGCGGAGAGCCCGGTCGCGTAGGATACCAGCGCCGCATCTCCTGCCAGCGCGGCATCGAGCATCTCCGGGATGATAACCTCCTTCTTGAGGACGTTGGCCTTGATCCGAGCCCACGTCGGCGTCTTAGCGCCACCGCCCATCAGCACGAGCTCCCTGGGCTCTATCCCCACCTCCGCCAGAGTTTCCAGGATCTTCCTAATCTCGTACGCTATCCCCTCCATCATGGCGCGGAAGATGTGGGCGCGGGTGTGGAAGACCGTGAGGCCGAAGATCACGCCTCGGGCGTAGGGGTTCCAGCGGGGTGAGCGCGCCCCCGAGAAGAACGGCACCACGATCAGGCCCCCGGAGCCGGGCGGCACGTACTCTGCCTCTAGGTCCAGGAACTCGTAAGCTCTGCGCCGGGTGCGTGAGGCCAGGTGGCTTACACCCTCTGAAACGTTGTCTCGGAACCACCTCAGTATAATCCCAGCTGTCGAGAGCCCGGCCTCCACGACCCACCTGCCGGGCACCGGGGCCACACCCACGGAGAACCGCGCTTT
>JAJHRT010000045.1 GCA_020833575.1 Thermofilum sp.
TCGCCTATGCACATTGGGCACATAATCCCGTTCATCATGACTAAGTGGCTGCAGGAGAAGTTCTCAGTCAACGTCTACATAGAGATACCCGATGAGGAGAAGTTCCTGGCGAAGAAGGTGGAGTCCCTCGAAGAGGTGGCCCCGTACGTGGAGCAGGACATCCTCAACATAATCGCGCTGGGCTTCGACGAGGACAGGACATTTATCTTCAAGGACACGGAGTACATCGCTAAGATGTACAAGCCGGCGGTGCTGGTCGCGCGGCACATAAACCTGTCGACGGCGAGAGCGGTCTTCGGCTTCGACGGTGAGACCTCGATAGGCCTGGTGTTCTACCCTGCCCTGCAGATCGTGCCAACTCTGTTCGAGAACAGGAGGCCGCTAATCCCCTGCGGCATAGACCAGGACCCATACTTCAGGCTTCAGAGAGACATAGCACCGAAGCTGAAGAGGTTTAAGACCGCGGAGCTCCTCTCGAAGCTGGTGTGGGGTTTAACGGGGCCTGAGACCAAGATGTCGGCTTCCGAGCCTGAAACAGCGATCCTGCTCAACGACGAACCCCGGGAGGTGCGCAGGAAGATAATGAACGCGTTCACCGGGGGTAGGGCCACTGCGGAGGAGCAGCGTAAGCTGGGGGGGAACCCCGATGTGTGCCCAGTTTTCCACTGGTACTCTGTACTCTTCGAGGAAGACGACGAGAAATTGAGGGAGAGGGAGTGGGCCTGCAGGACCGGGAGCCTCCTCTGCGGCGAGTGCAAGCTGGAGCTTGCCGAGCGTGTGGTGAGATTCCTCGAGGAGCACAGGAGGCGGGTGAAGCAGGCAGAAGCCAAGAGGGACAAGTTCCTCTACGACGGGAAGCTGGCAAGAGAGATGTGGAACTGGGAGTTCAGGGAGCAGGGGCAGATACCCTTCTAGAGCTTACTCCTCCATGTTCTCGATTAGGGAACGTAGTATCAAATCGGACATGAGGCCCTCCTCCACGTTTCTCGCGGGGACGCCTAGTGAGACGACCTTTGTTCGGCCGTACCTCCCCAGGCTTATCACCTTCGCGTTGATTATACCGGTCATGTCCAGCTCGTTGATTATGTCGCTGACTCTCCGCGAGGTCACGGGCTCTATGCCGACCTTGCCAACGAGCTCCTTGTACTTGTCGTATATAAGTCCCGTGGTTATCATGCGCGCACTGTCGCTTCTTGAGAGTAAGTAGATGGACGCCAGGACTAGCTTGACGTGGAGAGGCATCGTCTTTATTATGTCCACGGCCAGGTTCTTCTCGATCTCGTTCCTGGCCTTCTCAACGTGCTCCAGCGTTATCCTAGATGCGCCCTCCCTATCCGCTATGTCGGCAGCCTTAAGGAGGATATCCAGCGCGAGGCGGCAGTCGCTGTTCTGCCTCGCAGCAATTGCCGCGACCCTTCTCAACACCTCGTCGTCTACAACGCCCTCGTGGAGAGCCTCCTTCGCCCTCCTCCTGAGGATGTCCTCCAGCTGAGCGGCGCTGTAAGGGGGGAACACCAGCTCCTCTTCTCCGAGGCTGCTCTTCACCCTGGCGTCTAGGAACTCGGTGAACTTCAGGTCGTTCGTTATCCCTATAAGGCTCACCTTGCTGCTGGATAGGTTCTCGTTGACCCTTGTCAGGAAGTATAGCACGTCGTCGCCCTGCCTCTTCACCAGGTTGTCTATCTCGTCAAGGACCACTATCAGCACGTACCTCCTGCGCTCCAACCCTTGGAGCAGCCTCTTCATGACCTCGCCGAGGGCCAGCCCCGTGAAAGGGATCTTCACTCCGACATGCTTTGCGAGCTCTGCGAGCACGCGGTAGCTGGTGTTGTTCTGACGGCAATTTATGTAGGCGTACTCGACAGTCTGTGGAGCCTTCTCCTTCATCTTCCTCAAGACGTACTTGGTCACCGCCGTCTTCCCCGTGCCCGTGAGCCCGTAGATGAAGACGTTAGAGGGCCTTGAGCCCCTCAGCGCGGGCGCCAGAATGCTAGCGAGCTTGAGTATCTGCTCGTCCCTGTGCGGCAGCTCCTCGGGGACATAGTCAGGCAGCAGCTTCTCTCGGTCTTTGAATATCTTGGACTCCACGTACCGCTCGAAAATCTCCTCGATAGACATGCAGCCCCGTCGTGCACTACCCGTAGGATCACTGTTGCCCCTATCGCGGAGAAACGCTTGGCACAAATGCTCCAATTATCATGGTCATACATCTGTGCTATACCGCAGTTCAAGGGTCCTCCAAGCCCCGAAAGCACTAACATGGCTATGCCGCGCCACCGCCCACACCACCTCCCCCCGCGGGGCTTTCTCCCTCTTTTTAACTAGCCTGCCTTCGACTGGTAAAGAGCACCTACTCCCTGGCCCTTAGGATGTTCGGTGTTGCATGGGTGCCGCTGCGCATAGCCGCAGACGAGATGTAAGCCTCGACCTTTAGTAGCGCGCTAGGCATCTGAGGGAAGCACTACCTCCGTGATCGCCACCGCGAGACCATGAGACATGTGAAGTGACCTACTTACAGGCCGAAACGGGAGCCGAGCAGGCAGCCACCGCTGGTGGCAGGGCGCGCGAAAGCGTTAAAGCCCTGCAAGAAACCTTTCTGGTGAAGCCGGGGTGGCCGAGCGGTCCAAGGCGGTGGCCTGGAGCCCTAGCTTCGGATAGCCACTGCCCCTTGCAGGGCGCCCGGGTTCAAATCCCGGCCCCGGCGCCACTTCCCAGTAAACTCCAGAAAGAGGTAGCATCTAAAGGAATTTCCGCCGCTCCCAGGATCGTGGTATAGAAATCGCGTTGGTGGCCGTACCGCCTTTTGAACCACCGACCTCGGGGTTATGAGCCCCGCGGGATACCTGGCTTCCCCACCCCGCTTCCACCGCGAGGGGCTTTGCGCCTGGTAGCGGGGGGTGGACTCTCAGGCGGTACGGCCATGTACTATCTGTACACCCGAGATTTAAGTATTTCTCTTGCTTCCCTCAGCGCTGTACTATGTTTAAAACCTCCCTGGGAGTTTTTCCTCGGTGGTCATCGTGCCTCTGCAGCACTTCGTCGTGATAACAGGGCCTGCTGGTAGCGGTAAGTCGACGCTGGCAGGGGCGCTGGGCAGCTGGATATCTGCGAAGCAGTTCATGCCCGTGGGCTACGTTAACCTCGACCCGGGAGCCGAGGACCTGCCCTACGAGCCTGACGTCAACGTGAGGAAGTACGTAAAGCTCGAAGAGGTGATGAGGAGGGAGCGCCTGGGACCTAATGGCGCGCTAATAAGGAGCGCGGAGCTTCTCCTGAACTTCATGGACGCTCTTTTCGACGAGCTCTCGAGGCTTAAGCAGCCCTACGTGATTGTGGACACTCCGGGTCAGATGGAGCTATTCCTCTTCAGGGACTTCGGCCTAGCGTTCACCGAGAGGCTCAAAGAGCTGGGCCACGTGACGGGCGTGCTCGTGCTGGACCCCACGCTGAGCCATAGACCCCAGGACCTGCTCGTATTAAGGCTGCTCTCGCTGGTCGTGCAACTGAGGTTCGGCGTGGACGTCGTCCCCGTCGTGAACAAGTCCGACCTCCTGCAAGGTGTCAAGCAGGTGGCAGAAGGGCTCCTGGACTGCAGCGCACTAAGAGAGCAGCTGAAGACCGTTCCCGGGGTGCTCGGGGACCTCTCGGAAAGAATACTATCAACCCTGGAAGACTTCAGGGTTGCCACTCGAGTGCCTGTCGTCTCCGCTGTGACTGGCGAGGGTCTAGAGCAGCTCTACGACATACTCCACGAAATCTTCTGTGCTTGCGGAGACCTGACGTAGTTGGTCGTGCGCAGTAAGCCGACGTTTAAGAAGCTGTGGCGGGCCGGCCGGGATTCGAACCCGGGACCTACGGGTTAAGAGCCCGCCGCTCTACCTAGCTGAGCTACCGGCCCTGCTTCCTCCCCCTTCTTCACGAACCTATATTTGTACTTTTCCTGAGATCATAGGGGGAGCCTTCTCGGGGCTTCCACAACCAGCGGCTCAGCTCCCAGCTCTACGAGGCGCAACGCGTCGATCTCCCTGAGCAAGCACACTAAGGCGTAAAGGTCGAGGAGCAGGACTCCTTCGTAAACGGGGGTTTTGGGCTTGTGCAGAGAGACGACAACAGGGTACAGGTAGGTGCGGGTGTGCGGCGCCGGGAAGCCCTCCACGCGCCCGGATGCAGCGTACCTGGCGAGAGCCTTGCACCTCTCAGCCTGCGCTTGCGCTGCGCGCCGCAGGGCGCTCTCCCTAAGCCTCGCCCACCGCTTGCAGTCCACGCAGAAGGCCACGTCGCCCCTCCAGGCGAGGACGTCTACCTCGTACCTCTCCCCCTCCACCCTCAGGCGCACCCCTCTCCTGTACTGGAAGCCGAACTCTCCGAAGATAGCCCCCACCAACTCCTCTAGCGTGCTCCAGCCGCTGTGCAGCGCCAAGTCTAGGATGGAGTAGCCCTTCAGCCACGCGCGGATGAGCATCAGGGGGAGAACCCTCCCCTCCAGCTCCTCGGCCCCAAGCCCGAGCTCCTCGAAGAGGTGCTTGGCAAGGACTAGGGGGGTTCCAGCGCAGTGGGAAACCTCCTCAAGGGTGGTTCTACCCTTGCTGGATAGAAGCTCCGCGGCGCACCTCAGAAGCGCCTCTAGCCTGAGGCGTGCGCTCAAGCTCCTGCGCCTACACTATTATCGTGGCCAAGGGGGCTAGGCTGGGCCACCTCTCGGCAGCCTCCTTCGCCAAGGGGCCGCGGATCTCCGTGCCCTTGGGCTCGCCCTCAGGAGTCATGATGACCACGGCGTTGTCCTCGAAGGCTATCCACGTGCCGTCCGCCCTCCTGTAAGGCCTCCTTTGTCGTATTACGACCGCCCTCATTATCTGCTTCCGTAGCTCGGGCTTCCCGGCCCTGATGGACACGACTACCATGTCCCCGACGCTAGCTCCTGGAATCCTTCTCCACACCGGCTTGTAGCGGATCACGCCTATCACTCTAGCCAGGGTTGCCCCGGAGTTGTCGGCGACCTTGACGAGGCTCTCCATGAATATGCCCGGTGTGAGGTCGAGCCTGTAGGAGACACCTGTTACTTTTGGTCCTCGCTTCGCCATGCCAACTCACCTCCTTCACTTCACCTTCGCTAGAACCACGAAGGAGACGGACTTCGCGAGAGGCCTTGTCTCACCTATGATCACTTCATCGCCAGGCTTCACGTCTATGCACGGTGGGACGCGGACGTGCTTCTTCTTGCGCCTCCTCTCGTACCTCTTGTACTTCTCCACGTAGTGCAGGTACTCGTGCACCACTGTGGCGACCCTGTTCATCTTCATGCTCACCACCTTCACGCGCATTATCTGCCCCCTGACCGGGAGCTTGCCGTGCCATGGGCAGAGCGGGTCGTTGCACACTTTCTCAGGGGGTGTGAGACCCGGGATCCCGACGTTCCGAACCTTCTGGCCCTCCATGCCCACCACACCGCCACAGCGGGCAGCGCTTTTTAACCTTTACCGCGCGGGGGAAGCGGGGTCGCTGCTGCCGGTGCCACGCGCTGCATAGGCGTTACGGCCTTCATGCCCCCCCGGGTGGCTGAGGATTCGTACCGAGACCAGGACCTGCGGCATGCGTGCTGCTACCACCTGTAGACGCGCTTCTTCAGGCGGTCCTCGGGTGCTCCAACAAGGACTCGGCCGTCCACTCGGACCACGGTGCCGTCGGGGAGCTTTATCCTAAACACCGCGAGGTGCTTCAGCACGCGCTTCTTAGAGCCTCCAGGCTCTCCGAGGAGCAGGGTGTTGCGCGTCTCGTCCAGTATCAGCCCTTTTATGCCGACTAAGCACTTGTTCGGGGAGTCGATAACCTCTGCCTCCAGGCCTATGAGCTCGTGTCTGAGAATGTTCCGGGGGGTGATTCTCAAGCCCTTCTACCCTGCTTAGCCTCCTCCCGCTCGACAGTCAGTATCATGGCTATGGTGCGCTTAATCTTGCGTATTGACGAGGGCTTCTCCAGCGAGCCCCGCTGAGCCTGCGCCCTCAGCCTGGCGAGCTCCGCTCTCAGCTCCGCGAGCTTTCTCCTCCTCTCTTCAGGTGCCATCTTCCTGATCTCTTCTATGCTGAGAACACCTTTCGGCATTTGCTACACCCCCTGTGCCGCGCCCTCGGGAGTCGGAGCCGCGGCCGCCTCCTTTATCTCGATGAAGTCGGGCATGCGGGCCGGCCTCATTATGCGGACCTTGATGCCGTACATGCCGAGCTTGAGGAGCACTTGCACGGTGGCCTCGTCGACCAGCTCCTCGCCGGGCTCTCCAGACTTCGGCAGGTAGCCCCTTGTGAACCTCTCGGTCCTGTGCCGCTGACTCGTCAGCTTGCCGCTTATCACGATCTCAGCACCCCTGGCGCCGGCTGCCATGATCCTGTTCAGAGCGACGAGGGCGGCTCTGCGGAACTTGACTCCGCGCGCGAGCGCTCTCGCGATCCTGTAAGCCATGATCTTCGCGTTGAGGTCCTGCTGCGGGACCTCTATCACGTCTATCTGGGGGTTCTCCAGCCCGAACTCCCTCTCGAGGATCTCAGCAAGCGCCTTGATGTTCGCCCCACGCCTTCCTATGATGAGGCCAGGGGTGCCCGCGTATATTATAACCTTGGTGCCTATGGGCGTCTTGAAGAACTGCGAGTACACGTAGTTCGCGCGCATGAGCTTCCTCTCCAGGAACTCGTGCAGCATCATGTACTTTAGTCCCTGCGAGACAACCCTCTTGGACATAGGCATCGACATGCTCACTCCCCTCTCTCCTCCGCGATCACCTCGACGTGGACGAGCTGGTCATCCCACGGGGTAGCGCGACCAAAAGCCCTCGGCATGTACCCCCTGATCCTGGGGCCTTTGTGAGCGGCTGCATGCACTATCCACAGCCTGGACACGTCAAGCCCCTTGAACTCCGCGTTGTTCTCGAGGTTCTCCAGCAGGCGCAAGAGGTTCTTCGCGACCTTGACAGGGTACCTGCCCGCCCCCTGAATGCCCCTCTTGTGCGCGACCTTCCCGTTGTACCTGCGGAAGGGCACAGGCCTCCTCATCTCAATTACCTCCTGGAGAACCCTCTTTGCGTCCTCGAGCCTCAGCCCCTTTATCAGCCTCAGGGTCTCTACGGTAGCCTTGTACGACATGCTGACATCCCTAAGCGACGCTTTTGCAGTCCTCTCAGGGTCCAGCTCCACCGAGTAACGCCACGTAGGCATACCCCCCTCTCCCACGCCCAACTCATTATAAACCTTTCCAGCGCCGCAGGCTGCGCCCGCAGCAGGTAAAGGTTTATATCCGCGCCATCCCCCTCCCTCTTTTCCGGGGGCCGTCGTCCAGCCTGGAAGGATGCCTGGCACGCCTCAGGCGCAGGACTCGGGATCCAATACGGGAACCCAGGTGGAGGGTGCTCGGAGCACGAGCGCCCGCCGAATCCCGGGTTCAAATCCCGGCGGCCCCACCACGCTTCTAAGCTCCGAGCCAACCCCCTAGAGGGCATCAGAACAGGCTGGTGCCGGGGCCGGGATTCGAACCCGGGAGTACCGGATCTCCCACTCCTACGCATCCTTGAAGTTATGAGTCCGGCGCCCTAGACCAGGCTAGGCGACCCCGGC
>JAJHRT010000046.1 GCA_020833575.1 Thermofilum sp.
CCATCCCGAGAGAAGTTACTCCCTGGTCATATTTTTTCTTTTTCGTGCTGCGCCGCGCGCGCCGCCCCGGCTTCGAGCTCCCTCCTCTGCAGCTCTATCAGCGTGCGCGCGTAGTCCTCGTACCTGAAGATCTTCACTGAGACCGCGAAGCGGAAGCCGCTGGGCGTGCTGACCACGAGCGCCTCGCCCCTGTCGAGGGTCTTTATCTCGGCCTCCGCGTCGTCGAGGTAGGGGCTGTGGTTGATGATCGTGGTGTAGTCGGGCTTCGTCGGCAGGGAGAGGACGATCTTCGTGAGCGCCTGGCGCACGACAGCCTCCATGAGCTCGCTGGGCATCTGGGTGATGTAGAGGCCCCCCACCTTGTACTTCCTGCCGCGCTTCGCTATCACCGAGAATACGTTCTCGCGCACGTCCCCCGAGCCCAGCGCCTGCTTCCCGAGGTACCTGTGCGCCTCCTCCACCATGATGAGCACGGGCGGCAGCTCCTCCCACTTCTCGGGGAACTCCTTCCTCAGGCTCTCGTACGCGTGGAAGACCCTCCTCGCCACGCAGGTCGCGAGGAGCTTCTCCTCCCCCTCCGTGGCGAAGGGTGTCTCGATGAGGACCACCCTGCCCCTCTGCACCGCGGACAGCGCGGCGGTGGCCAGGTCGTAGCCGCAGTCCCTGCAGAAGATGTCGCCGTCGCCTGTCAGGTGCTTCACCTTCCTCTTGGTCACGTTGATCGTGTTCACGGGGACAAGCCGGGAGAGCCTGGAGTACAGGGTCCTGCTGTCAGCCGAGAGGAGCGCGGAGACCCACTCCTCGCCGAACTGCTTGTACGCGAGCCAGAGGAGCTCCTCCTGCGGCGCCGAGAACTCCCCAGTCAGCGTGAAGTCGCTGGGCTTCAGCCTCGAGAGGTCCATCTTCAGGGGGTAGGCGGGGATCTTCCTCTCCTCCCCGAGCTCCGGCAGCTCGACCCTGAGCCTGCCGGGCCTGGGGACCCTGTGGGTGATCAGGAGCAGGTACTCCTCCGAGAGGGGGAGGTGGGCCAGCCCCATCTCCCCCGGCTTCGAGCCCAGCAGGTACTCGTTCTCGCAGTCGAACAGCACGAGGCTGTACCTCCCCCGCGTGCTCAGGACGGACGCCGCCAGCACCCTGCCGAAGTTCGACTTCCCCGCCCCGGTGCCGCCCACGACTAGGAAGTGGTGCGGGATCGCCCTCGCGCCGTCGAGCGCCACCACGACGTCCACCGGCGCGTGCCCGAACCTCACGTAGCCTATGGGCAGGTCGCCCGTGTGCAGCTTGAGCCTCTCCAGGTCCCGCCTCTCCAGCTCCACGACGGGTGTGAAGAGCGCGGGGACGCTCGTGGGGCCGTGCACCTCGCCGTCCTCGTCGATCTGCGCCACGATCGTCGCTATGGCCGTGTCGTAGAGCCGCAGGTCCCTGTCGCGCAGGAGCACCCCGTCCCCCCTGCCGGCCTTGCTGCTGATCACCGCGACCTCGGCCGGCGAGAGCAGGCTCTCGGGCTTGAAGTCCACCACCCTGACCACGTAGACCCTGCCCCTGTCCTCCACCTTGGCCAGCATGCCCCGCTCGACCCTCGCGCCCTCCGCTACCCTGAACCTCACCTCGGTCCCCTCAGCCCAGACGACGACGCCCAGCTTCAAGCGAGCCCACCCCACAGGTACTTCGCCTTGAACTCGCTGCCCCCGGCGTCCTCGAGGACGTCACCGGCCAGCCCGGCGTGGCTCACCTCCTCCAGGAAGAGGGCCCTGTCCATCTCGAGCTCGTCCCCGCTTATCCGGCTCAGCTCGTGCACCATCTTCAGGGGCAGCGGGTAGCCGGGCGAGCTGAAGTCCTGCAGGTAGGCCAGCGCCCCCGCGACGTCAACCACGTCGTAAGCCTCAGCGAGCCTCCACGCCAGGTCCAGCCTGAAGACCGGCGCGCCCGGCGCGAGCCTCACCGCGGCGACAGCGAGCCCGAGCTTAGGCTGCTCGGCGACGGGGTAGTAGGCCCAGGGCAACCCCTTGAGCACCTTGTCCGCCAGCTTCGAGAGGTAGCTCGCCAGCCCCTCCCCCGTCGAAACCCTGGCACCCGTGCTCTTCGGGAGCCCCACCACCCGCCAGTTGCGCTCAAGCAGCGAGCTGAACAGCCTGTGGGAGAGCGTGCCAGGGGGGAAGGAGAGAGGCCTGTCCAGGAGCACCACCGCCCCGGGGTGCTCCCTCGACAGCTTGTACGCAGCCTCCAGCTCCACCGAGGCGAGCCAGTCGCCCGCGTCGCGGAGGCTCTCGAACATCGCCACGCGCTTCACGGGCCCGAAGATCCTCACCCTCTCCAGCCCCCGCCAAACCCCCGCGACAACCTTTGCGGCCACGATCTTGTACGCCCCCGCGTCGAAGAGAACCCTGGCCGCCGCGTCCACCGCGAGCACGGGCATGCTGTGCGGGACCTCATCGATCGCGCGGAACCTCGTCTCGGAGATCGGGGGGCCGCGCACCACGCGCCCGCAGACCTTGAGCACTGGGTAGGGCCGCGCAGGCTCGCCGGTGAGCGTGAGCTGCACGGGCCCCCCTCCCCTCCTGTAAACCTCGACGAGCTTCTCGACGAGCGCCTTCACGTCCGCGTCGAGGTAGCCCGACCGCTGAAGCAGCGCCATAGCCGCTCCATGTACAGCGCCGCGCGCCGCTCCTAATAAGGTGGCGAAGGAAACGGGAGGGCTCTGCAGAGTTCCGGCTTAAGTAGCGAAATACTTTCGTACGACTGTAACACTACGGGTGTTGCAGAAACCCAGGGAGCTCTGCAGCATTTTCAGCGTACAATAACCCCTTCACAGTCACAGTAGCAACAAGCATAAATACAGGTAGCGCGCCTTCTGCAACAGAAGCGCGCGAGCGCTTCCTAGTGGGCAGCGATGCCAGCGGTCACAGTGCACTACGTGGGCTTCCACCCCAGCCTGATACTCGAGGGCTTCAACAGGATCAGGCTAGCCTACCCCATCGAGCGCGTCTACCTGATGTACGATATGAAGGACGACCGCTACGGCGAGGTCTCCAGGCGCAACGTGAGGAAGCTGCAGGAGAAGCTCTCCTTCTTCTCCCCCATCCTCGTGAAGGTGAACCCGCTCAGCTACTCGAGCGTCGCCTCAAACCTCTTCGCGATACTGAAGAAGGAGGAGGGGAAGACAGTGTTCATCGACGTGACGGACATGCCGCCCTACATGGCGGCCACGGCAGCCGTGGTCTCGACCCTGTTCCCAAACTCCAGGCTCTACGCGGCGAGGCCGGAGCAGAGCGGCGAGTTCATACCGGATCCCGACACGCCCGAGTTCACGGACTTCCTCGAGAGGAAGGACAACCTAACCCTGCGCGACGTCTTCGCGGTCGAGAAGCCCGGTCTCGCCGTTGAGCTGCTGGACGAGGAGGGGCGGGAGGTCGACGTGCTTGTAGTGCTGTACGCTAAGAACGGGTCCGCTGAGAGCATCACCGAGCTGGTCAAGTGGCTCGGGGAGGACCCATCCCGCGCGGTTGTCAGGGCGACTTACAGCAGGCTGGTGGAGAACCTGGAGAGGAAGGGCCTGGTGGAGAGGGAGCAGGAGGGCAGGAGCAAGAGGATCAAGCTCACCCAGCTCGGCTACGCGATAGCGGACGCGTACGTGAAGCTCGGGGTAGCAAAGCCCCCGCGACCCCCACTAGCGCTGAAGGAAGTAAGCATTCTCTAGCGCGCCTAAGCCGGGAGCTGAACCGGAAAAAGATGAAATCACACATAGGGGTGTGCGCGCGAAGGTCGTGGCAGAGCAGGCTTCGCTAAAGTCCTAAGAACCCCGGTAGTTCATCCTAACAGGCTCTGAGCTCGCGTAGCTGCACGGGCTGCAGCTTCTTGTCCGCAACACCTAATTTGCACTGCATCATATTGCAACAGGTTTATATCAACACCTCCGCGTACTAGTATCTGATGAGCCGCGAGGTGGAGGTGTACAGGCTGCAGTCCAGGCTGTGCAGGTTCCTCTCGCACCCGGAGAGGCTGAGGATAACCGAGGTGCTGGGGACGGGGGAGAAGAGCGTCGGCGAGCTCGTCGAGCTGACAGGCCTCCCGCAGCCCACTGTCTCGAGGCACCTGAGCCTGCTCGCCGAGCTGGGGGTTGTTGAGGCTGAGAGGAGGGGTAGGAGGGTCTACTACAGGCTGAAGTACCCGGAGGTTCTGGAGGCCTCCAGGATACTCAGGGGCGTTCTCTCGAAGATCCTAGAGGAGAAAGGAAGATTGTCCGCTCTAGTCTCGCGCGAAATCGACTAGCTCTCGATTCCTTCCCAGCTGCCTCTGGAGAGCATTCGCTCCCGCGCGCTGCCCTCATCTCGCCGGGGGCGGGGGCACAGGGTACTTCAGGTTGACGAGGTAGGAGAGGGCTTTGAACGCGAAGGCCTCCGTGAAGACCCCCGCTATGGCAGAGCCGACGTAGGGTATCACCTGGAGGACTGCCGTCACCGCGAGGTTGAAGCCCAGGAGTATCACAAAGAGGAGGATGTAGTTGCCGAGGCCGAACGCCTGGATGAGACTCCAGCCCTCGCCGAAGGCGAAGAGCTTCCCGAAGTCGTCCGTCCTGATCATTATCGCCAGCTGTGGTAGGGCGAAGAAAAATATGGCCAGCGCGACCAGCACGGCCGCAGCCACGGCGCCCGCAACTGCAGCGAGGAACAGGAAGGGCTGTAGAGGGCCGCCCTGCAGGATCGCGAGGAAGATCGCGGGGCCTGCCAGCGCGAAGAAGACCAGGAGCGGCACGATGGCGAAGAGCAGGACGGCGAGGAACACCTTCAGCCCGTCCACGAACATGCCGCCGATCTCCTCTGCGCGCAGCTCGGGGGGCTCCTCGAGGTCGTGCCTGAGAACCCTGGAGAAGTAGCCCAGCACGATGAAGTTCACCACCGGTATGACGTTCAGCACGATGAGGAGCAGGAGGTTTCCAAGGTTCTTGAACAGCTTGGTGAGGAAGTTGAAGCTCCTGTTAGCTATGCTCACAGCATCCGCCGAGCTCATCGCGGGGGCTGCCTGCACCGATGCATATAAGCTTTACAGCGGGCGCCGCAGCCTCCCCAGCCTCTCGGCGAGCACCCTCTCGAGGAGCCTAACCACCGCGCCACTCCCCCTAACCACGCACCCACCATCCCTGAAGACCAGCCTCACCACTCCCCCCTCTGCGGACCACCCCTCGAGGGACTCGGCGAGCCCCTCCAGGAGCCCTGGATCCCGCTCGCGCGCGGCTCTCTCGAGAGTGCTCAGCAGGGGCTCAGAGCCCCAGCACTCCACCTGCGCCCAGAGACCGAGCGCGGCATCCCCCCTCACCACCAGCCGGTTGGGCTCCCTGGAGACAATGCGCACCTCCACGCCCACGCGCAGCTGCCGCCGCACGGCCTGAAAGGCCTTTCGCCCTCACGCAGCCCCGACCACGCTGAGCGTTACCAGTGTCACCATCACGCCCACCGCGGCGCCCGCCACCAGCTGCCCGGGAGTGTGGGCCTTGAGCTCGAGCCGAGCCCAGGCGACGGGGATGAGCAGGAGGTAGAGGAGCGCGTACCAGGGGCTCACAAGCAGGGCGAGCACCGTGGTTGGCGATGCGATGCCAGCGGCGTGCGCGCTGATCTTCCACCTCGCGAGCTCGTTGACCACAGCCAGTGCGGCCACCACGGCTGCATAGGCCGCGTAGAGCGGCAGGTAGACGCCCCAGCCCCTGGCCACCGCCCAGGCCACTCCCAGGGCGTAGGAGGCGAGCGTGAGGGCGTAGTACTTGAGCCTGGCACTCCTGTCGGACACGAAGATGTCCACCTTGCCCCTCGCCGCGTCCACGAGCACCCATGCCGCTGGCAGCACGGTCTGCGAGAGCAGCAGGGACGCCAGGGCCTCCGCGCCGCCTACAGCCTTGTGCAGCCAGACCAGGCACGAGGCAAAGCCCCCGTAGAGCTGGGGGGCCAGCGCGAGCGACACCGCGGTGGCAAGCCTCCTGCGGCTCATCCCGCGTGAAACCCCTCCGAGCTTATGAACCTAGCGCGTGCCGCAGAGGAGCCCCGCTAGAAGCCCCGCCAGCGCCTCGCACGCCCTGGAGACCTCCGGGCTCAAGGGAGCCCCCACCTCCAGGCTCCTCACCTGGACGCCGAGGACCCAGGCCTCCCGCACCCCAGCCAGGCTGAGCAGCAGCCCCTTGGGGAGGTTGTGCGTCGAGAGAGGCGGGGGGCACCGCTCGCTGCTCAGGCTCGCGAGAACCACTGCGCCAGGCTCGAGGCCCGCGTCAACCGCGTCCACCAGGATCACCACCTCGGCATCCGCCCTCCTCACCTCCCCGGCGCAGTTCTCGAGCCCCCCGGGGCAGAGGATCAGGGCGTCGCGGCGGCCGCACAGCCTTAGGAGCAGCCTCCCCACCCTCAGCCCAGCGGCGTCGTCCCCCCTCAGCTCGTTGCCGAGGAACACCAGCGCCGCCTGGCGCCGCAGGAGCTCGGCGAGCTTGCCCCGCAGCCCCTCCACAGGGCTCTCTCGCGCGGCGGGGATAAATAGGTGCCACTTACAGCTCGGGAGGCGATGTCAGCGAGGGTTTGGGGCAGCCTCCTTGAGGGCATAGGCAGGACCCCCCTCCTCAGGCTGGAGAGGCTCTCGGAGGAGCTCGGGGTGAATGTCTACGTGAAGCTGGAGTTCCTGAACCCCACGGGGAGCCACAAGGACAGGATTGCCTACTACATGGTCAGGGACGCTGTCGAGAGGCACGGCCTCGGGAGGGGAGGGTGCGTTGTCGAGTGCTCCAGCGGCAACACGGCCATCGCAGTGGCCTTCGTCGCCGCCCGCCTAGGCCTAAGAGCGGTGATCACAGCCCCGGAGGAGACCAGCCCCGCCAAGCTGGGCCTCATCAGGCTCCTCGGGGCCGAGGTCGTGCTAGGCTCCTCAGACCCGCGCTCCGAGAGGTTCTACTGCAGGATCGCCGAGAGCATCGCCAGGGAGAGGGGCTGCGTCTTCCTCAACCAGTACGCGAACGAGGCCAACGCGAGGGCGCACTACGAGACGACAGCACCAGAGATCTGGGAGGCGCTCGGCGGCAAGGTGGACGCCTTCGTGATGGGCGTCGGCACCGGCGGCACGGTGACCGGGGTGGGCAGGTTCCTGAAGGAGAGGGGCAGGGCGCTCGTGGTCGCGGTGACGCCCAGAGGCTCGCTGCTCTCAGGCGGCGAGGGGGGCGACAGGATAGAGGGGCTGATCACCGAGTTCATCCCCCCGCTCCTAGACCTCTCCGTCGTCGACAGAGTCGTCGCTGTGAGCGCCAGCGAGGCCCTCGAGGAGGCCAGGAGGCTGGCCGTGGAGGAGGGCGTCCTGGTAGGCCACTCGACAGGCGCGAACATCGCGGCCATCAGGCGCGTAGCACCCGAGCTACCCCCAGGCGCGAACGTGGTAACACTCGCCTGCGACTCCGCCCTGCGCTACCCGCACCTCCTCTCCAATGCGAAAAGCTAGGCGCGCGCGGAGATCGCTGGTGGTGACGCGCGTGCGGCTGTGAGAGTTATGGAGGCTTTCTTCCAGCTGCTGGGGTTTGGGAGGCTGGAGTTCCTCAG
>JAJHRT010000047.1 GCA_020833575.1 Thermofilum sp.
CGAGTCAGGCAGCTTGCCTCCCCCCTGCCGCAGGAGGGCTTGAGCAGCGCGGGCTTCGTGGATGGTAGCTACGCTCTCGAGGAGAGGAGGGGGGCGTACCTACTGGCGCTATCCGTCTCCTCGGTGGTATACAGGGGGGACCGGGTCGAGAAGGTTCTCCCGGGCAGCTCCCGCCCCCTGCTCTGGCTGCTTGTTCCGAAGAGCCACGGCGAGAGCAGGGCGGGGCAGCTGATGACCATGCTCGAGCTTCTCGCGGCCATAGACCTCGCGAGGAGGGGGCTGGACGCGGTTGTGCTTGATGGTAGCTTCACTTCGGAGATGATGGTCCCCTTCGGCCATGCTCGCGACGTGCACGAGGAGGCTGTGAGGCTGGTTGGCTTCCGCGCGGAGGCTGCCGAGGAGGCTGGAGAGAAGATCTACAGCCTTGCTGTCGAGGCCGCGTCCAGGGGGGATCCGCTTTCGGCTGCCAGGGCCCTGCTGAGCGGCCTGCTGGACCTGGCCACGCAGCTCTACAGGGAGCTGGCGGGCTCGGCGCCGGACCTGAGGGGTAGGAAGGAGGCCCTGGACTACGCGGTGGTGTTCGCGGAGACCACAGCGTACCTCGCGCTGCTCGAAGCCCTCCTGGAGGCTGCGCGCAGCTCCTCCACGGCGCTCGTCTGGGTTGCGAAGGACGCGGAGAGCAGGTACATAGTCGAGAGGGAGGGGCTGCTGGGGTGGCTGAACGACCTCTCCCTGCTTGACTACGCGTGGAGGGGTAGCGAGCGCGCCTACACCCTGCTGGAGGGGGTGCGCTTCGGCAGGCCTAAGCCGTGCGCCGCGTGGAGCCAGCTCGTCAGCAGGCTCTTCCACGAGTGGGGCGAGTACGGTGTCTGCTACTTCAAGCTGGCGAGGAGCGGCCCGGTCATGCAGGCCACCTTCCCGAGGTTTGTCAGCGGCTCCGCGGTGGCGAGGCTGGCCTCCACTCTGGCCTCTCTCTCCGACCAGCACGGGTACCCGAGGCCTCTGAGCTACGTGCACCACACCGCCGTGCTCAACCCTGAGCTAGTGCAGGTGCTGGCGGACGAAATGTATAGGAGGGCGTCCAACCCCCTGGTGAGGTCTGTGCTCGCGCCCTCCGGTAGGGCGCTCGCGGGGCTGCGGAGGTGAAGCTGATGGAGGTAGGGAGGGTTGTGACAGTTTACGGGAGGAGCTTGCTCCGCTTCGCCGCCTTCGAGGAAAGGATGCACCTGCTCTCGAGGCCTGGTGTCTACGTCAAGGTGGAGAGCGGCGGCACCTGGGCCTACGCGATGGTGATCAGCTTCAACCTGCTCGACGAGCTCTACCGGAAGAGCAGGATCGTGGAGGAGCTCGAGGGCTACGCGGAGCTCAGGCCCGCCAGGAACGAGCTCGTCGCGATGCTCGTCGGCGTGAAGGAGGGGAGCAGGGTCAGGAAGGGTGTCGCGGAGCTGCCGAGGCCGGGCCAGAAGGTGTACGCGGCGTCTAGCGAGGAGCTCGCCGAGATCATGGGGGGAGGGGACATCGAGCTGGGCAGGCTCAGCTCAGACCCCAGCGTCCCCTTCACCCTCTCGGTCGACATGCTCTGCTCGAGGCACTTCGCCGTGCTCGCGATGACTGGTGCTGGTAAGTCGAACGCGATAGCGGTGATCCTGGCTTCCATAATGGAGAAGTTCCCCTACTCCAGGGTCATCGTCGTCGACACGCACAACGAGTACGTACCGCTGGCGCTGAAGTTCCCCTCGGTCAGGGTGCTGACGCCTGCCGGGAGGATTTCGAAGCTGCTGGAGAGCAGGTACGGCGTCGCGCCGAGGAGGCTGGAGGTGCCGCTCTGGACCCTCGGCTTCGAGGACATCGCCGGGCTGCTGAGGCTCGACCCATCCAGGGCGACGAAGCAGATGATGTACCTCAGGAACGCGCTGCAGGACGTGAGGAGGAGTAGGCACCCCTCCGCCACGGCCGACGACCCCATATTCTTCAGAGCCGAGGAGCTCAGGGAGGCGGTGGCCAGGCAGGGGAGGGGGTCCAGGTACAGCGACAGGTCCCTCGAGGACCTGCTCCTCAAGCTGGACATGCTCATGGAGAACTCGGAGCTGAGGTACATCACCGCGCCCCGTGCCAGCGACGCTCTGTACGAGTCGATAAGGGAGCCTGAGCCTCTCAGGAGCATAGAGGCGTACGCCAGGGTCTACAGCCCGCTGCTGGAGCCAGGCCTCACGATACTCGCGCTGGGCGGGCTCCCGAGCGAGGCGCAGGCCTCGACAGCCTCCACGATCCTCAAGTCCATCTGGCGGCTGATAACAGCTAGCGTGATGGCGGGCGCCCCCCAGCCGACGCTTGTGATCATCGAGGAGGCGCACAACTACGCACCGCAGGGCAGGTGGAGCCCCGCCAAGGACATCATCGAGCGGATCGCGAGAGAGGGAAGGAAGTTCGGCATAGGGCTCGGCGTGGTCAGCCAGAGGCCGCGGGAGCTCTCCCAGACGCTCCTCGCGCAGTGCGGCACCCTCATAGCCCTCAGGACCGCCAACCCGAGAGACCAGGAGTACATTCTCAGCAGCATGGAGGACGTGATGAGGGAGACCGTAGAGGGCCTGTCCAGCCTGGCCACCGGCGAAGCGCTCGTCTCGGGCCCCGCCGCGCCAATGCCGGCGATAGTCAAAGTCCACGAGTTCCAGTCGAGGTTCGGGGTGGCGCTGGGCGGCAAGGATATCGCGTGGAGCGAGGAGTGGAGCAAGCCGCCGAAGCCCGTGAACCTCGCCCCCTTCCTCATAGGGGAGGAGGGGGAGGAAGCCAGGACCCCCGGGCAGACGCTCGAGAAGTTCCTCTCGTGAGGAGGATCCATAATAACAGTGTTTTAGCTAAAAATAACCATGTTATGCTCGATTGCAACAGGGTTATGCACCATCGTTATACTGCAGTATAACATAGTTCCGTTAATGTATAACAAAGTTACACCAAGCATCGGTGCCCGGAGTCTGGGACATGCTAGCTGGAGAACAAGCGGGCGTCAGTTTTCGGGACGTGTCCTCACAAACCTCCGGGCCCCCGTAGTCACATCATTCAAATCCTCGTCGCTGCGCATGAACTAAAAGTTTTGCGGACCAGGCTCCTGGAAAACCACAAAAATGGAGCGCGCGAAATCCTTCAAACGTGAGCGCGAAGGCAGGGCTAGTGTCCCTACCCACAGGGCTGCAGACAGTAGCCTACAAGTGGCTTCCGGCCGCTGCGGCAAAGGCGGTGGTTGTCGGTGTGCACGGGTTCGCGGAGCACGCGGGTAGGTACGACCACGTGGGGCGCTACCTGGCGGAGCACGGCTACGCGCTGTACATGTACGACCTCAGGGGGCATGGGCGCAGCCAGTCTACTCGCGGCCATGTGGACCGTTTTGAGCAGTTCGTTGAGGACACGGCAGCCTTCGTCAGGCTTGTCAAGAGCGAGGCAGGCGCGAGAACCTTCCTGATGGGCCACAGCATGGGCGGGCTCATCGCCGTGCTGACGGCCGCCGAGCTAAACGAGGAGCTGGCAGGGCTCATCACGAGCGGCGCTGCTGTGGAGGTGAAAGTGGGAGCTCTGACCCGGCTTACGCTCCAGCTTCTGGGGGCTCTGAGGCCCATGTCCAGGGTTACTACGCCTGTTGCAGCCGAGCTGCTCTCGAAGGACCCGAGCGTAGCGCAGCAGTACTTGAGCGACCCACTGGTGTTCAAGGACCCGACGGTGAAGCTGCTCGTCGAGTTCGGCAAAGCGGCCACTAAGGTGTGGAGCGTTGCGGGAAGAATCACCATTCCAGCGCTCATAATGCACGGTGGCGATGACCGCTTGGTGCTGCCGTACGCGTCCAGGAAGCTCTACGAGGCCATAGCATCCACGGATAAAACCCTGAGGATCTATGAGGGTCTACGGCATGAGATCTTCAACGAGGTCGAAAAAGACAAAGTCCTGAGCGATGTAGTGGAATGGCTTAACAAGCATGTTTGAAAAATCAGAAATATTTTTCAGGTGCCTAGCTCCTGTGCGCCAGGCCCACGAGCTCCTTGATTGAGCTGAAGCCTTCCCTCTCCATGTACTCCTTGAGCCCTCTGACTATCTCCTCGAAGATCGCGAGGTCCTTCTCGGCTATCGCGGAGCCCACACCCACGGCCGACGCTCCAGCTAGGATGAGCTCGAGTGCTGCCTCCCAGCCGTCCACGCCGCCAACGCCGATTATTGGCACGCCGGGGAAGGCCTCGTAGAGCTCGTACACGACTCTGACCGCTATGGGCCTTATCGCGGGCCCGCTGTAGCCTCCGTACACGTTCGAGAGGACGGGCTTCCTGGCGTAGATGTCGATAGCCATGCCCCTGACGGTGTTTATCGCTGTGAAGCCGCTCGCACCGGCGTCGAGGCACGCCTCTGCTAGCCTGAGGTAGTCGTGGTGCACTGAGAGCTTGACGAGCACAGGCACGCCCAGCCGCCTGATCTCCCCGACCGCGCCTGCAACCTCGTCTGCGCGGTGCCCCAGCTCCACTCCCATCCCGCGCACGTGGGGGCAGGAGACGTTCAGCTCGACCGCTTGGGCACCGCACTCAACGCCCCGCCTGGCCACCTCGACCAGCTCCTCGGCTGAGCCGCCGCCCACGCTGAGAATGACAGGGATGCTCAGGCTCTCCCTCATCTCCCGGAGCTCCTGGCAAAAGTGCTCAATCCCCGGGTTCGCCAGCCCCACCGCGTTCAGGTAGCCGTGCTCCAGCACCACGAAGGTAGGGTTCATGTAGCCCCTCCTAGGCTCCCGCGTCACCGTCTTCGTCGTGAACGCGCCGGCACCAGCCTCCTCGACGCGCTTAGCGAGGCTCGCGCTGACGCCCAGCACTCCTGAGGCGAGGACTGTGGGGTTGCGGAGCCTTAGCCCGGCTACCTCCACTTCGAGCACGCTTAGCCACCCCCTGAGACTAGCATTCCCACAGCCTTCTCCGCGAACACCCCCTCGTGGTACACGAGCAGCCCTCTCACGTACGTTGCTGCGGTCGCGGTCCTCAGCTTCACGCCCTCGAAGGGCGTGTACTTGGCCTTCGACACGAGCTCCGACCCCTTCACCACCCACTCCCTCATCTCGACCACCACTAGGTCGGCGTCAAAGCCTGGGGCTATCCTGCCCTTCCTGAGGCCGGCCAGCGCGGCGGGCCTCGAGCTGTAGAGCTCCAGCACGCTCAGCGGCATCCTGCCCTCCAGGACTTCGCGCAGCAGCAGGTGGAGGGCTAGCTCCAGCCCTGGGAAGCCCGGGGGCGGGTCCTGCGACAGCTTCTCCTCGAGCTGGTGGGGCGCGTGGTCCGTCACAACGGCGTCGACAACCCCCTTCCTCAGGGACTCGTAGACGGCCTCCCTATCCTCCTCACCCCTCAGCGGCGGGTTTACCCGCGCGATGCTAGCCAGTGGCCCGCGGTAGAGCGACTCGTTGAGGAGGGCGTGGTGCGGGGTGGCATCGAGGGTTATGTCGAGGGCCACCCGGGCTGCGGAGGCCTCCCTGAGCACGGCTGCCGTGCTAACGTGCGTGAGGTGCAGCCATGCTCCCGTGAGGGCTGCAAGCTCCACTGCGCGCCTGGCAGCTGAGAGCTCGGCTTCGGGGGGCCGCGCCTCCGAGTGGAGGGGGGATGGCCTGAAGCGCGAGGGGTCCTCCGCGTGTACGAGCACGGGCTTCCTCAGCTTAGCCGCGAGCCTGAAGACCTCCTCGGCACCGCTGCTGTAGAGGTCGTCGGGGTACAGCTTGAACCCGAAGAACTCGCTGGAGCACCTCTCCAGCTCGGCGGGCTGGGGGTTGTAGCCCGCGTAGACCCCGAAGTCCACGAGGGACTTCGACCTGGCCCTGCTGATCTTCTCCCTCACCCTCTCGCAGGTGTTTGTGGGGGGCCTGTTGTTCGGCATGTCGAAGACGCACGTGACCCCTCCCCTGGCAGCCGCCATGCTCCCCGTGCGCCAGTCCTCCTTGTGCTCCAAGCCCGGCTCGCGCATGTGCACGTGCAGGTCCACCATGCCGGGGAGCAGGAGGCGCTTAGCGCCGAGCTCGACCACCTCCTCGGCGGGCGGAGCCAGCGCCGGGCTTGTGACACCAACTATGCGCCCATTCTCCACAGCCACGGCTGCCTCCACCAGGCTGCCGCCCACCAGCGCCCTCCCCACGACGACCAGGTCGACCCCACCCAAGCCCATCACCCCGTGGCCTGAGGCGCGAGAGGCCTCTTCCTGCCGTCGGGCTCCCGCCACCACCTCCCCAGGTCGTGCAGCCTCCGCAGGACAGCGCCGCTGAACACAGGCCCGTCCCTGCAAACCCGCAGCCCGAGGGGGTCTAGGACGCAGCTGCCGCAGACGCCGACAGCGCACCTCATGTACCTCTCAAGGGAAGCCTCCAGCGCCTCCTCGCGGCCCTCGAGGAGCCTGAGCACCTCCACGATCATCTGCTCCGGGCCGCACGCGTACACCCTGTCGTAGCGCTCCCCGCTGAGCAGGGCTGCGGCGAGCTCGTGCACAGGCCCGTGGTGCCCCAGGCTGCCGTCGTCCGTCGCAACCCTCACATCGCAGTACTTCCTCAGCTCGTCCACCAGGATCACGTGCCTGGACGACTTGAAGCCCACAGCAGCTGTGCAGCCGGCGCTGCTGAGCCCGGCCCTCTTCGCCAGGAAGTACAGGGGTGCTGTGCCAGTGCCGCCACCCACCAGGAGCACGCGGCCTCCTCTAGGCATGGTGAAGCCGCGCCCGTAGGGCCCCCTCACGAACAGTGCGAGCCCGGGCCTCGCGTTCTCGTGGATGTACCCCGTCACCACGCCTCTCCTCGTTATGAAGAGCCTGAGCACGCCGCCCTCGTAGTCGGCTACGCTCATCGGGACCTCGCCGACCCTGGGCACCCAGAGCATCACGAACTGGCCGGGCGAGGGGTCGGGCAGCTCGACCTCCAGCAGGAGCTCCAGCACCTGCTCGGCGGCCAGCCTCGCGGCAGCGACTCTAGCCCGAGCGTGCATGCACCCCAACCAGCTGGCGGACGACCTCCTCCTCAGACAGCTCATCGCCGCAGTAGCTGCAGCGGAGCCTGAGCGGAACCTTCGAGATGACCTCGAACCTCGGCCTGAGGGGCTCCCTCGGGCTGTTCGTGATGCAGCTGGGGTTGGGGCACCTCAGGAAGCCCTCGATCCTCGGCGGCACCTCAACCCTCCTCTTGAGCGTGACCGCGTAGTCCTTCACGATGTTTATCGTCGCCGTGGGCGCGATGAGGGCTATCTCGTCGACTTCCTCGGGGCTCAGGAACCTCCCCTCCACCTTGACGATGTCCTTCCGCCCCAGCTTCTTGCTGGGCACGTTCATGACTATGGCTATCGTGTAGCCCTCCTTCCCCGTGAGCCCGAGGAGCTTCAGCACGTCGAGAGCCCTCCCAGCCGGTATGTGGTCGATGACCGTGCCCTCCCTGATCTTCCTGACCAGGAGGCTCTCCTCCACCCGCATCACCCCTTGAGGAG
>JAJHRT010000006.1 GCA_020833575.1 Thermofilum sp.
TCCCAGGGCTCCTGGCGAAAACATGCTTTGTGTAAACGTAGCTAGCCACTAGGGAGACCGCTATCATTATTGCCGCCAGCGCGTTGAGGTCCTGGGTTGCTCGACCCCGAGCCGCCCTCGCCCAGATGACCAGCGGTAGCGTTTTGAAGCCGGGCCCTGTCGTGAAGGCTGTCTTGATGAAGTCGTCGAAGGACATTGAGAAGGTTATGAGGAGAGAGCTGACAACTCCCGGGATGGCGAGCGGGAAGTAGACCCTGACGAAGACATCGAACGGCTTGGCTCCCAGAGTTAGCGCAGCGGCCTCGATGTTCTCCGAGGTTGCCAGGAACTGCGGCTTCAGCGCGACGTAGGCGTAGGAGATGTTGTACGCTGTGTGCCCTATGAGCACGGTCCAGAAGCCCAGCTCCGCGCCAGCGTAGTAGTAGAGCATGAGGAGTGATACTGCCTCAACGATCTCGGGCAGGACGATCGGGACGTAAAAGAAGCTGTCCGCGATGCTCACACGGCGCTTCTTCGCGAAATAGTACGCAGCAGCTCCTCCGAGGATCGTGGAGATCAGAGACGATGCCAGTGCGACTGCCAGGCCGTTCACAGCTGCTCCTATGACCTCCGCATCCGAGAGGAGCTTAGCGTACCACGCCAGGGTGAAGCCCTCCCACGCGCCCGGGTAGCGGGACGAGTTGAAGGACTGAGCCACGACGTAGGCGAGTGGGATGTAAAGGAGCGCTAGCAGGGCCAGCGTGTAGCCGCGCAGCAGCGCGCTAAGCCTCATAGCCCAGTCCCCAGCGCGTGTAGACGTAGACGATGACAAGGGACACCAGCGTGACTATGAAGGCAAGCGCAGAGCCTACGGGCCAGTTCCTGTACCTCAGGAAGAGGTCCCATATCAGGTAGCCCATGGTGTAGCCGTAGACCCCTCCTAGCATGGCCGGGACGACGAACTCTGTGAAGCTCATGAGGAAGACGAGCGCGACCCCTGAGACTATCCCCGGTAGCGACAGCGGGAGGACGACCCTTAGGAAGACTTGGTGGGACCTGGCTCCCAGGGTCTGCGCAGCCTCGAGCAGCCTCCTCTCAACCCTCTCGAAGGAGGAGAACAGGGGTAGAAGCATGTACGGCAAGTACTCGTAGACCATGCCGATCACCATGCCCGCGTAGGTGTTGGCGAGCCCAAGCACCGAGAGGACGTTCATGAGAGCGTAGGCCTTCAGGAGGAAGTTCACAAGCATGGGTACGGTGAAGGCTGCGAGGTACCTGCTCTTCTCAACCTCGTCCTCCACGTGGAAGGACAGGTAGTACGCCGCCGGGAGAGATATGAGGAAGGTCGAGGCCGTGGTCACGACCGCCAGCACGAGCGAGTACGCCATTATGGAGGTGTAGTCCGGGTTGAGCAGCACGCGGACGTAGAGCGAGGGGCCCTGGGGCTTTAGACTCTCAACCAGCATTATAAGTAGTGGGAGGTAGAAGGTCGCCAGCACGTAGGCCAGCGGAGCTGCTGCTAGTAGCGCCAGCGCGCTGGGCAGCGGGGGGCGCCTGCTCAATCCGTGTACACCCTCATCTCCGAGGCCTCCACATAGACGTCAACCACGCTCCCGGGCTCCAGGGGCGCTGCCTCCCTGGTGGGCGCCAGGGCCTCCAGCCTAATGTCCCCCCAGCCGCTGAAGAGCAGCTTCGTGTAGGGACCCAGGAACACCTTCTCCGCCAACTGAACCCTGAACCTGAGCGCGCCGTCGCCCCCAGGAGGTGTTAGGCTGATGCTCTCGGGGCGGAGAAGCAGCAGGACATCCCCCGTGTAGTTGCCCAGGCCTGGCAAGAGCCTCTCCAGGCTTATCTCAAGGTCCCCCAGCTTGATTAGCCCGTTCACAGCTTTCGCGGGGATGATGTTGACCTCGCCCAGGAATGACGCCACGAACGCGTTAGCTGGTGACCGGTAGACCTCCTCGGGCGTCCCAACCTGCTGCACCACGCCGTCCTTCATTACCGCGAGCCTGTCCGAGAGCAGCATTGCCTCGTTGCGGTCGTGAGTGACGTAGATCGTGGTCACCCCGGTCTCCCTCTGCAGCCTCTTCAGCTCGTGGATAAGCTCTATGCGTATCTTGTAGTCCAGGTGGCTGAAGGGCTCGTCGAGGAGCAGCAGCTTAGGCTCGCGTGCGAGAGCCCTAGCGATGGCCACTCTCTGCTGCTGGCCCCCGCTGAGCTGGCTGATCTTCCTATGAGCGAACTCCTCATAGGGGAGCCTGACCAGCTGGAGGACCTCCCGGACCCTCCTCTCGATCCTATCGCTAGGCCAGCCGGCGATCTCGAGGCTGAAAGACACGTTCCGGTAGACGGTGAGGTGCGGGAAGAGCGCGAGATCCTGGAAGACCATCCCGATGGGTCTCTCGTAAGCTGGCACGTCCGTAACGTCCACCCCGTCGAAGAAAACCCTGCCCTCGTCGGGCTTCAGGAGACCAGCGAGAATCCTGAGCAGAGTAGTCTTCCCGCAGCCGCTGGGCCCGAGGATGCTGAAGAGCTCCCCCTTCCTCACGGTCAGGCTGACGCCCCTGAGCGCCTGCGTCACCCCCCTGTCCCTGAACACCTTCGAGACATTTTCAACCCTGACTTCCACACCTCGAGCCATCTCTCTGGGGTCGCGAGGGGGCAGGCGCGTTTAAAAACGTATCTTCTATCATCCGAGCCTGTACGGCTTCAGCCTCTTGATCTCCGAGAGCACCTTCTCCACAAAGGCGTCGACGTAGGCCCAGCTGACACCCTTCTCGGCTAGTAGCTCCCTTATGTAGCTCTCGGTGGCCGCGTAGCTCCTAAACTTCTCGTTGAGCTCACGCCAGGGTATACCCTTGAGCGCTTTGGCCAGCTTCTCGTCGAAGGGGAGAATCCCTTTCAGCATGAGGAAGGCTATGGCCGGGTACCCCAGGTAACCCTTGTACAGGGAGCCGTTATCATTGGAAGAAATCCCCAGCTTTCCATCCCACACCACGCGGTAGACCCTGGTGCCGTCAGACCCCACAACCCTGGCCTCCGTCTCGCTCACGAACTCGATCCTGCCGTCGGCTATGCACCCGAGTGCCTCAAGAACCTTTATCCTGGGCGGCAACTTCCAGTAAGCCACGTTTAGTAGAGGCGAGAGCAGTAATATATTCTCAGCGCGCAGGGTAGCCTAGCGGGAGCAAGTAGAGAGGTCTCTCGATGCCTGTGAGCGCCGACAGCCCCTCGTCCTCGAAAGCGCCTACTGCGACCGTGCCCAGGGACTCCTGCACCGCGTTCAGGTACATGTTCTGCGCCACGAGCCCTGCCTCCACCTCGCTCACAAGCCCCTCTCCGCCCAGGACTACGGTGGCGGGTGCTCTGCAAACGCAGTACTGCCTCAGGGAGATGGAGCATAGCTCGTCCGCGTAGTCGCCGAGCCTGAGAGGCTCGAGCTCCATGCTCCTCGGGTTGAAGGCGTAGACGCCCTTCTCCAAGCCCTTGACCCTGCTCGCAACAACCACCGCTTCCACTCGGTAGCCACCCTGCAGGCGGGGGTACGGCCTCCCCCCGGGCGTTAGCTCGCCCAACGACCACTTGAGAACGCGTAAGAGAGCCTCGAGATCGACGCTCTTCTTGGCGTACTCCCTAACACTCCTGCGCTCGAGGAAAGCCCTGTCCAGCGCGATGCTGGGCTCCAGCTGGAAGCCCCGGCAGGGCGCGCCAGCCTCCCTCCTCAGGGTAACCCTGGCACAGGGGGTCTCCCTATCGCTGAGCTCCAGCGCCACCATCTCCACTGAGGCTGGTAGGCCGTGGGAGGTCAGCGACAGGAGGAGGTTCTGGAGCGCGTGGCCCACCTCGAGCCTCACGTAGCGGTACCCCCTCTCACCGTAGAAAGCGTAGGTGCGCCGGGCCTCTGCCGTCACGAGGAAGCCATCGAAGAGATCACCGGGCTCCTCCACCTCCTCAAGGCTGTGGCTGAGCGGATCGTACCTCCATGCACCCTCGCCCATGGAGAAGCCTCCTGCAGAGAGAACGTACAAGTGCAGGGGGTAGATACCTCCCGCTGAGGGTATAGTCCTCCGACCGTCGGCGAGCAGCCCCTGCGCCGAGAATGCTACCCTGGACAGGCAGTCGACGCCGCAGGGGCCCGCCTGAAGGACTGCTCCGCTGGCTAAGCACCAGAGAGTCTCCCTCAGCCATGGGCGTTCGCGCGGTGTAAACTTAGGCAGCTTGATCACGACGACCATGGCGGGTTGAAAGCATTCACGATAAAAAGCGCGCGCTTGAGATTCTCGGCGATGGTGAAGGTCTACTTGGTGACCAGCAACAGGGCGAAGGCCGCGGAAATCATCAGCGCCCTGGCAGAGGCAGGCATCACGGCGGAAATCGCGCCGATTAAGAAGCTGGAGGTTCAGTCAGACAGCCTAGAGGAAATCGCGAGAGTGGCTGCAGAGAGCCTGCCGCCCTCGAACGCCCCCCTCGTGGTTGAGGATGCGGGTCTCTTCATCACAGCGCTGAATGGGTTCCCAGGCCCCTACAGCCACTACGTCTACAAGACTCTCGGCTGCAGAGGTATCCTCAAGCTGCTCGAGGGGGTTGAGGAGCGCAGAGCTTGCTTCAAATCCGCTGTCGCCGTGAAGATGCCAGGCGGCGAGGTCGAGGTGTTCACCGGTGAGACATGGGGGGTGATCACGCGCGAGGAGAGGGGGGACAAGGGGTTCGGCTTCGACCCGATATTCCAGCCGGAGGGGTCCGCTAAGACTTTCGCCGAGATGAGCCTCGAGGAGAAGAACCTCTGGTCTCACCGCGGGAAAGCGGTCAGGAGGCTCGCCCAATGGTTGCTGGAAAAATATTCGGCAGAGGCGGGAGGCAGATGAAATACTTATGCTCATCAGCTGGGCAAGGATAAATACCTCCTCTGCAGCGGCGTGCTGGGGGCCGCTGGGGGCAACCTCACCCGGGGTGCGGAGGCAGGCGGGCAACCCCCGCTGCGCGGCCCCCGCGTCCAGCGTCATCTCTACCAGCCCGCGTGGAGAGAATGTACGACTTCAGCTCGCAAGCCCTGCACACCGGGTGAGAGGTAGGCTCGCCGCAGATTCTGCACAGCATCATCTCCTTGGGTGGTGGCGGCAGCGCGTTCCTTAGGACCTCCTTGAACGCCAGGACCCTGTACTTGGCTCCCGGCTCCTCGTCCTCAACCTCGTTGAGCCAGTGCCTTATCGGGTGCCTGAGCGCGTAGACGATGTAGGGGCACTCCACGAAGGGTGTGTGAATCCCCTTGATCAGGGTGTAGGCGAGCACCTCCTTCTCTGGAATGAAGTAGAGGGGCTTGATCCTGGGCACCAGCCGCTCGCTAGCAGGCTCTGTGACCAGGCCCTCCCTGACTATGCCGTCGGCGTGCGCCTTGATGAGGTTCATCGCGAACACCTGCACCTCGTCGTCAAGGTTGTGCCCTGTCGCGAGCTTGGTCGCGCCCAGCTCTCTCGCCGCCCTATTCAGGGCGTACCTCCGGAAGACACCACACACAGTGCACGGTTTAACCTCGAAGCCGCGCTCCCTCAGCGCTGCAACAGCCTCGTCGAGTGTGAGGCCGAAGAGCTCCCTGAACGTAACCACGTGGACATCAACACCGATCTCGCGGGCGAGGCTTCGCAGAGCCTCCAGCTTGTACTCCCGGTACCCGGCGATACCCTCATCAACAGCAACCCCGAAGACCTCGAAGTCCATCTCCTCCGAGAACTTCCTCATCAAGTAAAGGGTGGTCAGGCTATCCTTGCCGCCGCTCACAGCCACCGCGACCCTATCACCTCGCTCAACAAGCCTGAACCAGACCAGGGTCTCCCTCACCCTCCTCTCGAAGTACTCCACAAAGTGCTCGGGGCAGAGGTACTCCCCCAGGTACGACACGTAGACCGAAGCTCTCCTACCGCACACAAAGCACCTGGCCGTACCGCCCACCTAGCCGCCGGATACGACTGAGTGCAGCTTCACGCGGGCCGCAGGAGGCAGGACCTCGTCCTCCGCTACCACTTCGCCGTTGACCGCCGCGACAACCTCGCTCACCCTCAGACCCAGCGCCTTGATGAGGTCGCGCACGGTCGCCCCCTCCTCCAGGCACACCTCCCTGACCTCCCTTCCAAAGATGTCCACGACCACCCTGTTGCCGCTGCACGCCATAGCTGCTATCGGGGTGAGAGGCGCTGCTAAAAGGTTAGCGCGGCGCGCTGTCGGACGCAGAGAGATGCTTTTTACCCCTCGAGCCGCAATGCATGCCGTGCGACCGAGCGAAATATTCCAGGACAAGGAGGTGGTTGTGGTAAACATCGGCAAGAAGGGGCTCACAGAGGGGGTTCTCAGGGAGATCGAAAACGTTCTCAGAGCGCGTGGAGTCGTGAAGGTGAAGCTGCTGAGGAGCTTCCGCGAGTCAACGGGGCTCTCGCGCGAGGAAGTTGCCGAGATCCTGGCGAGGGCGCTGAGCGCCGAGGTGGTAGGGGTGAGGGGCTTCGTGATAGCGCTCAGAAAAGAGAGGGAGAGGAGGCGAGCTTGAGGAAGCGCAGCTCCCCGAAGTCGAATATCCCGGCCTCCATGTCCACCGCGTAGACCCTGAAGCTGTCGAGCCCGGTCTCACGCAGCAGGGGGGTTAGGAGCTCCCTCTCCACGTTGACCTCCGTCCCGGGCATTAGGGGGCTCACCGCCGGCAGCACGTACACCTTCTTCCCGGCGTGCTCCCCGGAGAGTAGGGCCTTCAGCTTGACTCTCGCTCCGAGCTCGTCGCGGAGCAAGAGCGCGGGGTGCTCGTGGCCCAGGGCCACGTTGGAGACCTTCTCGGTGTAGGCCTCCACGGGGAGGGGCTTGTGGCCGTGGTAGAGGAGCCATCCTGCCTCGAGCAGGTAGGGGTCGTGGAGCGGTATCCCCAATCTCTTAAGGATGGGGATGAGGTAGTTGTCGTGGTTCCCCCTCACAACCTCCACTCTGAGGCCCAGGTCGCGGGTGAGGAACTCCAGCAGCTCTAAGGTCTCCCTCCACTCCAGCCTCGTTACATCACCGAACTCGTGCTTCACATCGCCAAGAAGGATGAGCCTCCCAGCACCGACCTCGCGCACCATGGCCTCCAGGGTCTCCTTGATCTCGGCCAGCTGAACCGGCGGCAGGAAAACTCCCTGCTCGCTCAACGCCTCCTCGTACCCGAGGTGCAGGTCGGCGACCAAAAGGGCCCCGAGCTCCTCCACGTAGAGCCCGAGGCCCACTATCTCCACGCCCTTACCCACAGGCAGCCTGGGCACCTGCATCCATGCCTTCAAGTCGCACTTGCGCACACTAAGCCAAAAATGTTGCTGGGAGGCTCTCTGCTGTACTTTGACGCTTGTCGAAAAATAATCCTTTTATCGCCCAGGCCGCTAGGCGAGGCGATACCCATGGAGAGAACCTCGCGCATACCGGAGTTCTACAAGAAGCCCATCGAGGAGAGGAGGAGGATTGTCGCCGAGTTCGCCGGTCTCACAGAGGAGGAGGTGAGGCTGCTCAGCAACTTCGGCAACCTCGACCCCGCGATTGCTGACAGGATGATAGAGAACGTGATAGGCGCGATGAGCTACCCCTTCGCCGTTGCCGTGAACTTCCTCATAAACGGCAAGGACTACATCGTCCCCATGGTCATCGAGGAGGCGAGCGTTGTGGCCGCTGCGAGCAACGCTGCCAGGGTGATGAGGAGGGACGGGGGGATAAAGTCGAGGGCGACAGGCCCCCTGATGATAGGGCAGATCCAGGTGATAGGGCTCAAGGCGCCCTACTACGCCAGGGCCCTGGTCCTCGACCACAAGGACGAGATCATACAGGCGGCGAACGAGGTGGATCCCGTGCTGGTAAAGGTGGGTGGGGGCGCCCGCGACGTTGAGGCGAGGGTTGTCGAGGGGCCTAGGGGGCCCATGCTCGTCGTCCACCTGATCGTCGATGTGCGCGATGCGATGGGCGCGAACGCTGTGAACACGATGGCCGAGAAGGTCGCACCAATCATTGAGCGCATCACCGGAGGTAAAGTCCTGCTAAGGATAATCTCGAACCTGGCTGACAAGAGGCTCGTGCGGTCATGGGTCAAGGTCTACAAGGAAGACATCGGCGGCGAGGAGGTGGTGGACGCGATAGTGGACGCCTGGGCCTTCGCCGCCGCCGACCCATACCGCGCAGCCACGCACAACAAGGGCATAATGAACGGCGTCATCGCCGTGGCCCTCGCCACAGCCCAGGACCACAGGGCGATAGAGGCCGGCGCTCACGCTTACGCCGCCAGGGATGGCAGGTACAAGCCGCTCAGCGTCTGGGAGAAGGACGCGGACGGCAACTTAGTGGGCTTCCTCGAGATGCCGATGGCCGTGGGCACGATCGGCGGAGCTACGAGGGTGCACCCGGTCGCCAAGGTGGCGCTGAAGATCCTAGGTGTCCAGAGCGCAACCGAGCTGGCGGAGGTTATGGGGGCTGTGGGGCTCGCGCAGAACTTCGCCGCGCTGCGTGCGCTCGCGACTGAGGGCATCCAAAGAGGGCACATGAGGCTCCACGCCAGGAACCTCGCGATAATGGCTGGTGCCACGGGCGACCTCATAGACAAGGTGGTTGAGATAATGGTCAGCGAGGGGAAGATAAACTTCGCCTACGCGAAGGAGCTCGTGGAGAAGCTGTCGAGAGAGGGCGAGGCCGACAGGAAGAGCTAGCCCCTCAGAGCCCTCTCGAGCTCCCCCCGGAAGTAGTCGAAATATCTGGTGAGCACGGGGTCCGCGGCTAGCTCGACGCGCACACTCTCGTCCTTCAGCCTGATAAGCTCGTCGTCCACGGCACCGGTCTCAACGGCTCTTTTCGCCTTGACTATCGAGATAGCACCCTTCTTCTCCAGCTCCTTCAGCGCCGCATCGAGCAGCCGGCCCGACAGCTCGTAGCCCAGACCCTCCACGTGCAGCTGCGTGATGCAGGAGGAGAGCTCGCTCCGCCACAGAGACCCGCCAAAGGCGACTAGAGCCCTCAGAACATCGAGCATGGCCTGCGACTTCTCGTCGCGCTCCAGCCTTAGGCTTCTGACCAGGCTGCTCACAGAAGGTGTGGGGCGCACGCCGTATATATCGATAGCCGCTGGCGGCACTGTGCTTCGATCGGAGAACGTGGTGCAAGCTTGGCCTGCCGCCCTGCTGGCGTTCACCCTGCTCGCGAACTTTGCCTCGCCGGTGCTGGCCTACGCAGTCCTCCTAGCCTACTCTGGGGCGGGCATCGTGGCGCTTAGACCTCCTCTCAGGAGGCTCAGGGCCGGCGACCTGGCCGTGGTCGCCTCGTCAGCTGCCCTCTCAGCGCTTCTCACAGCGCGTTTCGCCCTCACCGAGCACCACCCCTCGCCCCCCTCCATACTCTTTGTGGCGGTAGCGGGGGTTGTAGAGGAGATGTTCTTCAGGGGGATCCTGCTGGAGAGGGAGGGGGTGCTCATGCAGGCCTTCTACTTCGCCCTCGCGCACCTCGCGCTCAGAGACCCCATCTCACTCGTGCTCTCAGCGCTCCTCGTGCCGCACTACCTCCTGCTAGGCATGACCTTGGGCGCAACCGCGTCGAAGAGAGGGTTCCACCTCTCCGCGGTTTTCCACGTGCTCTACAATGTCCTCTCAACCCAGCACATGCTAGCCGCAAGCCCGGCCACCTTGGCAGCGGTAGTAGCAGCAGACGCCGTTGCACTCCTGCTTGTGTTAGTATACTTCTACTCATGCCCTAACCGGAAGCCTCACAAGAGGATTTTACCCGGGAATTGCTTATAAAGTGGGAGTTCCCGCACGACTCCCGTGAGGAAAACTCAGAAGCTAGCCCTCACGGGGGTTATGGCCGCGCTGGCCCTGGGCTTTTCGATACTGCGGCTCGAGATGCCCTACCCCGTACTGCCCTACCTCAAGTTCGACGCTGCAGAAGTCCCCGTCACCATCGCGTTCTTCTTCTGCGGCCTTAAGTACGGCGTAGCGGCAGAGGTCATACACTACCTAGGCCTTGTCGCCAGGGGGTCCAGCCCGGTGGACGCAGCGATGAAGCTGCTGGCGGTCATCTCGATGCTTCTAGGCCTGGCAGCTCCCTTGAGAAGCGCCGCGTTGAAAGTTCTCTGCGCAGCCGTGCTGCGCTCGGCAGCGATGACGGCGATGAACTACCTCTACCTCTTCGTGTTCTTCCCGCATTTCCTGAGCTACGCGCTCCAGTACGTAGGCTCCGTGATAGCACTCTACGCGTACACAGCCGTCTTCAACGTCCTCCACACGGTGTTGAGCGCTGGGCTGGCCTGGGCGACCTACCGCGCTGTTGCGAGGAGGCTCAGCCTTGAGCCTTCGCATGCATAGCTGCCGCCAAGCTCGCCACCTTTCTCATGAGCTGCTCGTGGAACCTGGCTATCATAGCCCGCTTGTCCTCCATTAGGACGATGTCGCTGAGCCCTTCCAGCACGATGTTGTAGGCGAAGGGGCTGGGCGTGTCCAGCACGGGTAGCTCAACGAGCTTTATCTCGCCCTCGGCTATCTTCCTGAGAACCTCCCTCGCGTGCTCTATGTCCATGTAGTCCTCGAGTATCTCCCTGTAGGTCTCCTTGAGTATGGGGAAGTCCTCCCACCTCTTGACAACCTTCAGCAGCGTCGAGGCGTTCATCTGCTGCTTCTCCACGCTTATCTCGTGCCCCTTGTAGTTCCGCAGGATCATCAGCCCGCGGGTGGCCACGTGGCGGAACCTCCTCCTCATGAGCTCCGTGTTGGCCAGGGCCCTCTTCAGCAGGTCCTCCAGCATCTCAGGCTTAACGTCGGACAGGGTGACCCTGGGCTGGACGCCGCGCGGGTAGATTATCGCGAAGCCATTGTCGTGGACCGCCACCCCCACGTTCACCCCGGAGGCCTGAACCGCCAGGTACGCCAGCGCATGCGAGAGGGCGTCGTTAGTCCTTCTCCCGAAGAGCGTGTGGAACACGTGGTGCAGCCTGCCCTGCTCGTCGAGGTACTTCTCGACCAGGATCACCCTGTCACTCGGGAACTCCTTCACGCCCAGCGATTTGAGGAAGAGCAGCATCTCCTTGAAGTACCCGATTATCGCCTCCGCCGAGTTGTCGTCCACGTGGCACTCTCTCCTCAGGTACTCCCTGATCTTCTCCTCGTCCTTACCGCTGGTGAGCCACTCGAACATCTTACGCCTGAACTCCCCGATCTTCAGGGCCAGGTCGTAGCTGAGGGGCAGCATCTCGCTGAACCAAGCCGGTATGGTGGGCTTCTGCTCGAAGGCCGGCTTCACGTAGGCCACCAGGCCGTCGCTCCTTACAAACTCGTAGACCTTGCCGCCGAGGACAAACCTGTCGCCGGGGACGAGCCTCTCGAGGAACTCCTCCTCTATGTTCCCCACGTACTTCCTGTCGAGAGTGAGAACCCTGACGCTCACCTCGTCGGGTATGGTCCCCACGTTTAGCGTGTATATGACCCTGGCGTACTTGCCACGCCTCCCGAAGACCCCCTCCTCGGGGTCGAACCATATCTTCCCGTACACCCTGTGGTCCTCCAGCTCCCCGTAGCCGCCGGACAGGTACTTCAGGACGTTGAGGAAGTCCTCCCGCGGCAGGTCGTGGTAGCAGTAGCTCCTCCGCACGACCCTGTAGGCCTCCTCGACGCTCCACTTCCTCTCGATAGCCATCCCGACGATGTGCTGGGCAAGGACGTCGAGCGCGTTCCTGGGGATATGGACCCTGTCGAGGTGGTGCCTGTAAGCCTCCCTGACCATCACCGCGACTTCCACCAGGTCGTCGCGGTCAACGCAGACCATCACCCCCTTGCTCACCTCGTGGAGCCTGTGGCCGCTCCTGCCTATGCGCTGGAGGCACCTGGTCACGCTCTTGGGAGAGCCCACCTGGGCGACAACGTCGATATAGCCTATGTCGATACCCAGCTCCAGGGAGGTGCTGCTCACGATCGCCTTGAGCTCGCCTCGCTTCAACCGCTCCTCAACGTCGAGCCTGACGTTCCTCGAGAGGGAGCTGTGGTGAGCCGCTATCGCGTCCTCGCTGAAGTCCCCGCGCTTCCTGGCGAGCATCTTCAGGTGGAAGACCACGCGCTCAGTCCCGCTCCTGGTGTTCGTGAAGATCAGCGTGGTCCTGCTGTTCTTCACGATCTCGTAGAGGGTCTCGTACATCGCCGCCGTCACCTCGCCCGCGGGCGTGTGGATGAGGTCCCTCACGGGCGTCACCACGCGTATGCTCTTCTTCTTCGCGTACCTCGCATCCACGATCACGCAGGGCCTGGGGTTGCCCTCATCGTCGTAGCCGACAAGGAAGAGAGCGACCTCCTCCAGCGGGTTGATAGTTGCCGATAGCCCTATCCTGACGAAGTCCCTCCCCACGAGCTCCCTGAGCCTCTCGAGCGAGAGGGTCAGGTGCACACCCCTCTTGTTCTCGGCGAGGCTGTGGACCTCGTCCACAATCACCCAGCGCACGGTCCTCAGCTTCTCCCGGAACTTGGGAGCAACGAGGATTATCGCCAGGGTCTCCGGCGTCGTGATTAGGATGTGCGGAGGCTTCCTGAGCATGCTCTGCCTCTGGCTGGTCGAGGTGTCGCCCGTCCTCACGACGTGGCGTATCTGCGGGATCCTCAGGCCCTTCTGCTCGGCCAGCTCGTAGATCTCCTTCAGCGGCTCCTCGAGGTTCCTGTAGATATCGTTGTTCAGAGCCCTGAGGGGGGATACGTAGAGCACGTATACGCTGTCCTCGAGCTCGCCTCGAGAGGCCATGTCGAAAAGCTCGCTCAGAGCGATGAGGAAGGCTGTGAGCGTCTTGCCGGTGCCCGTGGGGCTCGAGATCAGCACGTTCCTGCCCTCGTAGATGGGGAATATGCCCAGCTTCTGCGGCGGCGTCAGGTCTTCGAACTTCCTGTCGAACCACTCCGCGACCAGAGGGTTGAGTATCCTGAGTACCTCGTCCTTCGAGTACTCCCTCGTCGCGTAGGTTACCCAGGAGCCCCGCTGGGCTGCTGTCCGCATTGCGTGCCGAAAGGCTCAGGCGGACTCCCGGGATAAAACAATTGCTTGTAAACCGCGAAACTTACTCGCTGCGCGCCTTTTCGACAAGCGAACTGAGCTGCTCCCCCGCCTCCTCCAGGTTGTAGAGGACGTCCTCGAGCATGTCCGCGAGCACCTTATCCTCCCGCGCGCACTCCCTCAGGATGTCGATCGCCTCGTCGATGAGGTCGAGAGCCCTGGCCAGCTTCTGCCTGTACTCCTTCACGTCAGCTCGGCCGGGAGTGAAGCGGCCAAAGGATATCTAGGTTGCGCTCAAGAAAACCCCTCGTGCTCAGAGCCAGGCTCGAGGCGCTGGCGTCCCTGGCGCCACCCCTGGACGCGGTAGCCGGGTCAAAGGAGGAAAGGGAATACCTGGGGAGAGCTGCTGCGGAGCTGGAGAAGGCCGGGCTCGAGGTGGAGGAGTTCACCTTCGAGTGCATGACTTGGAGGGAGAAATACGCCGAAGTAACTGCAGGCAGCTCCAGGCTGAGGGCGGTCGCCCTGCCTTACTCCCCGCCGGGCGACATCGAGGCCGAGGTTGTCCACGTGGGCGAGGCGGCGCTGCCGCAGGAGTGGGAGAAATTTGACCTCCACGGCAAAATCGCCCTGGTGAAATTTTACCGGAAGCTCGACGAGGCAAGCTGGCAGTATCTCGAGGCTGTCTGGCGGGGGGCCGAGGCTGTGATATTCTACGACAGGTTCCCCTCGCGAAGGAGGAGGATGGTGATCACCTACGCGCGCGATTACAGGTTCACGGCGGGCGCGCCGCCCCCTGTGCCCGCGGTGGCTGTGAGCTTCGAGGACGGGGTGCGCTTGCTCAGGACGGCGCGCGAGGGAGGGAAGGTCAGGGTGCTGGTCGAAGCCGAGGTGGAGCACTCATCCAGCTCGACCGTAGTGTATGCTGGCGACCTGTCAGGGCCTGTCCTGAGCGCGCACGCGGACAAGTGGCTTACAGGCTTCACGGACGACGTCCTAGGGGTCTCGCTGCTCCTCCTGCTGGCTTCCGAGCTGCGGGACTCAGCAGGTTACATCATCTTCGGCGCTGAGGAGTCGGGGGCTCCCGGCTACAGCCCCTGGTACTGGTTGTGGGGCTCGAGGAGCTTCGCCGAGTACCTTGAGAGGAGGGGGCTGCTGGAGGAGTTCGGGGTGCTGCTGAACCTGGACGTGCTAGGGGGTGCTGAGCCGCGGCTGTCCGCCTCGGGCCCCGACCTCATGGAGGGGCTCGCGGGCATCCTCGGAGGCGTCGAGACAGGCCCGGACCAGGTGATCTTCGACAGCTTCAGCTTTACGATGAAGGGAGTGCCGGCTGCCACGTTCCACACGTTCCCGGAGCTCTGGGGTGTCTACCACACCGACGTGGACACGCCGTCTCACGTGAACTGGGAGGGCGTGGGGAGGGCTTACGAGAGTGTTTTGCGGGCAGCCAGGGCGTTCCTCAAGGAGAGGTGGGGGATCATGAAGTACAGCGCGCTCGTGGACAGCGTGCTGAGCAAGCTGAGGCTTGTGGAGTTCCTCCCGGAGGCGCGGCTGGCTCTCGAGCGCTTAGCCAGGCTCAGGGTGAGCGACGAGCACACGGCCAGAGCTCTGCGACGTGCACTCACGAGGCCGGTGTTCCGAGGGCACTACGAGACAGAGCTGGTGGAGAGCGAGGTCGTGTACCCGTACCTCCTCGACGTCATCGATGACTACCTCAGCCTCCGCGACGCGCTGAGCACCGGCAACCTCCACGCAGCCCTCAGGGGCTTGAGGAGGGTGCCCGGCACCGAGGAGATGCTCCCCTCTGTGGAGCCTCCAGCGCGCGTGACGCCTGGCTACCTGCGCGAGTACTACCGGGCGCTCGAGCTCGCGGTGAGGGAGAGCCTAAAGGCGCTCTCCGAGAGCATAGCCGCGCTGAAGGCCTGACCATGACCGGCGCGAGCGTTGTAGTGCGGAGAGCCTCTGGGAGGGATAGGGAGGCCGCGGCGAGGATATTCTCGGAGAGCTTCACGGGGAGCTACCGCTACTGGAGCCTGAGGCTCTTGAACGTGCTAGACCTGCTAGTGGCGGTGTTAGGCGGCGAGGTTGTCGGTGCGGCAGAGCTCTACACCACCCGCGCGGAAGGCTACGGCAAGGTGGGGGTGATAGCCTTCATCGCCGTTGACCCCAGGCACCGGGGGAGGGGGATCGGCAGGAGGCTCGTCGAGGCTGCGGAGGAAATGTTCAGGGAGCAGGGCTGCGACTACGTAGCCGCTAGCACCCAGGCGACGAACACGGCCTCGCTTCGCCTCTTCACCGGGCTGGGCTACACGGCGTATTACCGGGGTGAGAGGGTTTTCGACGAGCTCGAGGGTCCGCTCTACGCCTACGAGGACGACGTCATACTTCTGAAGAGCCTCTCGGCTGGGCGAGGCGCCGGGGCAAGGTAAGCGCCCCAGTAGGCAGTCCGGAAGGTTTTTCGAACTGCCCGAGGGTAGCTAAAGCAGAGCGCTGGTGCCTGTGAGACTGAGAGAGTTCAGGCTGGAAGACCTGCCAGAGGTGATGAGGATCGAGCTTTCCTCCTTCCCCTCTGACGCGTTCGATGAGCTCACGTTCGTCCAGCTCTACGAGAGCTGCGGCGACCTCTTCCTCGTCGCTGAGCACGAGGGGAGGATCGTGGGCTACTCCGTCACCTGTGTCGAGTGGGAAGGTGGGGAGCTCGTGGGGCATGTTCACTCCATAGCTGTCGACCCGGCCTTCCGCAGGCAGGGCGTGGGGCGCGCGCTCATGGAGGAAACTTTCAGGAGGCTGCGCTCCCTGGGTGTCGGCGAGGTGAGGCTGGAGGTGTCTGTGAGCAACGCAGCAGGGTTGCGCTTTTGGCAGAGCCTGGGCTTCAAGCCGGTGGGTGTTAGGAAGAGGTACTACGCGGACGGGTCCGACGCGCTAGTCATGCGCAGGGAGCTGCCGTAGGCGCTCAGAAGCTAGGAGCTCTCCGCGCGGCGGCGTCCGAGTGAAGCCTGGAGACCCTGCCGTCCCTGTCAACGAGGTATACGGGAACGCTGTCAAGCCTGTAGATTTCCCGGAGGAGCGCCAGGATCCTCTCGCGCACCCTGGCGGGTCCCAGCCCGCGCACCATAGCCCCAGCGGCGAAGGCATGCCCACCTCCGCCGAGTGCCTTGGCGAGTAGGGATGCGTCGAAGCTGGAGCCGCGCTGCGCGCCCAGGTACACCCTGTACGTGAAGGGGTTCCTGGGCACGATGAGGGCGGCGAACTCCGACCCCCTCCTCTCCAGCAGTATCGTCAGGTAGCGGTGGGAGAGGCCCAGATCCCTCTCGAAGAAGACGACGATCACCCGCTCAGGCGGGAGCTTCTCGAGGAACTCCTCTGTCCTCCTCTTCCTCTCCGAGTACCTCTCCGCGGCCAGCCTCGCCGCCGTCTCCTCGAGGGCCTTCACCCCCATCCTGGCGAGGCTGTTGACGAGCCTGAGCTTCTCCAGGTAGCTGGCACCCTTTACAGCCGCCTCCAGCAGCTCGGCCTCCCTGGACGTTATGCTAGCGGTGTCCGTCTCGACGGCGAGCTCGGCCAGCCTGCGCGCCTCCGGATCGCCCGACAGGCCCAGGGCCTCGAGGGCTAGCAGTGCCGCGGCTGGGGCGCTGGGGTCGTGGAAGGACTTCTCCGCGCACGGCCTGTTCGTTACGTGGTGGTCCGCGTAGACCCTGACGCGCCCGGGGCAGGGGAGGTCAGCCACGAAGTCCCACTTTACGAGCCTGTAGAGCGGGTTCCTCTGGACGCTTGAGGGGTACGCGAGGACGACGAGACCGCTGGGGTAGCGCCGCTTGAAGAGAGCTGCGCTCACCACACCGTCGGGGTCGCCCGCGTCAGCGAGGCCCAGCTTGCGCCTCAGCAGCTTGGCAGCCACCACGTAGAGAACTCTCAGCGCGGACTCCACCATGGGGGCTCAGCGCGGTAAGCGGGGAGAGGATAAAAAGCTAGCCGATGACTGCGAGCTCCTTTATCAGCCTCCCCTCCTCGAACCTCCTCAGGGTGAGGTGCGCCGCCTCCTCGGTCCGAGGCGCCCCGCTCGCCACCCAGCTGGCGAGCTCCTCGCCCACCACGGGCCCCATCATAAAGCCGTGGCCGCTGAAGCCCGTCGCGACGAAGAGGTTCTCGATGGAGCCTACGGGCCCCAGCACGGGGTGGTGGTCGGGGGTCACCTCGTAGTGCCCCACCCAGTACCTAAGGATGTTCGCGGAGGGGAGCCAGGGCAGCCACTTCGACCACACGCGGACAACCTTGGAGAGGAACGCCAGCCGCTCGCCAGGCTCCCAGGAGGGCTGCTCGGGGATCTCAACCCCCATCAGCACGTGCCCGTGGAAGGTCTGCACAGCATACGCGCCGCTCTCGAGGTCTATTATCAGGGGGTCGAAAAGGCGCCCGTACTCCTCCGTCAGAGCGGCGTGGTGCGGCTCGGGCTCCACCGGGAGAGAGACCCCCAGCGGCTCCAGCAGCTGCCTGGACCAGACCCCGGCCGCGACGACTACGCTCTCTGCCTCCGTGATGCCGCCGCTGCTTGCGACACCCCTAGCCGCGCCGCCTTCCACAAGGATCTTCCCGACCTCCTCGAACCTGTACTCCACGCCCATCTCCCGGGAGGCAAGGTAGAGCTTGTGGACGGCGTCGAAGGGTGAGGCCTTGCCGGCCAGGGGGTCGTAGAGTGCTCCCACAAGCCTCGAGGTGTCCAGCGCGGGAGCCATCTCCTCGACCTCGCCCGGCTCCACGAAGCGCGTGCTCACGCCGAACTGGTTGTGGATGCTGGAGTACCGCTTCAACCTCTCCAGGTCCTCCTCCCTGCTTGCGAGCCACAGGTAGCCGCTCCTCGCGTACTTGATGCCAAGCCTCCTGGAGAGCTCCCCCCACAGCTCTATGCTGCGCTTCATAAGGACTATGTGCTCCCTGCTCGTGAAGCTCGCTCTTATGCCGCCAGCGCACTTAAAGGTCGAGCCGGAGCCCAGGTAGCTCCTCTCGAAGACCACCACCCTCTCGAAGCCCCGCTCCGCCAGGAAGTAGGCCACAGCCACCCCTGTGATACCACCGCCTACCACAACCACCTCAGCCCTCATCACCAACACCCAAGAATAGGCGCGCGGGCACGGGCTCGAGCGGCGGCCTGACCCTCGGGGGTGCTAGCCTCTCCGGGGGCACGCCCAGCCTCCTGCTGAGGTAGGAGATCAGCATGGGTATGCAGTAGCGCCCCTGGCAGGGCCCCATGCCCACCCTGAGCCGCCTCTTCAGCGACTCGAGGTCCCGGAAGCCCTCCTCCAGCGCCCGGTCCACGTCCTCGGTAGTCACACCCTCGCAGAAGCAAACCAGGCTCCTCAGAGGGGCCATACCGCCCTCACCTCCATGACGAGCTCCCCGGGGACCCTCACGGTGACCACCTGGGTCTTGTTCACCTCGAAAACCCTCTCCACCTCCCCAACGCCCAGCTCCTCCCCCCTCCTGCTGAGAAGCTTTACGCGCATCCCCGGAGCTAGCTTCGGGAGAAACTCGTAGGGCAGAGTGACCCTGCCCTCACCGCCAGCGAGGCTTACGACGAACATCGCCTGGCCGGGGCACACGCCCACGCAGACACCGCAGCCAGTGCACCTGTCCCAGTCCACGCGCGGCCTACCCCTCAAGCCCTCCACGCTCACCGCGCCGAGCCTGCACGCCGCCTCGCAAACGTTGCAGGGTATCTCCTCGACGCACTCAGTCACAGCTACAGGGCCCCGCTCCATCCTCTCAGGTGGCGGCACGAGGCCCATCTGCTTCAGCTCCTCGACCTCCACGTAGCCCCTACTGCGCCACACGCACGATCACCCTCTCTAGGCCCCTCACAACCCTGGCGGAGAAGGGGGTCCTCCTGGCCTCCCTTAGGAGCCTCAGCGCCTCCTCCCTCTTCTCGAGGAGGTCCCGCCTGGGACCCAGCAGCCTCACCGCCGCGGAGTAGCCCGCAACCCGCCCGGTCAGGATGGCTGTCGTGGCCTCCTCGATCCCGGAGGCGTCCCCTGCCACGTAGACGCCCGGTATGCTGGTCTCCATGTACTCGCTCCTGTAGGGGACGTACCCGCCCAGCTCGGGCGACCAGACCATCCTCGCGCCCATCTGAGCGAGGAGGCGGGACTCCGGCGTGAGCCCCACGGAGAGCAGCAGGAGGTCTGCGTCAAAGACCTTTTCAGTGCCCGGCACAGGCTCCATGCGCTCGTCAACAGCCGCCACAACCACCCTCTCGAGCTGCTCACCGCCCTCAGCCCTCACCACGGTATGCCTGGTGAGGATGGGCACCCCGAGCCGCCTGATCTTCGCCGCGTGGACAAGCCAGCCGCCTATCTCGGGCATAACCTCCACAACCGCGAGCACGCGCACGCCAGCCTGCAACAGCTGGTAGCTGACTATCAGCCCCACGTTGCCCGCGCCGACGACGACCGCCCTCTCCCCCGGCTTCACCCCGTACTCGTTCATCAGCGTCTGGGCAGCGCCCGCGCCCATAACCCCTGGGAGGTAGTTGCCGGGGAAGGGGAGTAGCCGCTCCACAGCTCCGGTCGAGACAACGACCGCCCTGGGCTTGACGAGGAGGAGCCTCTCTCCCTCTGACACGGCGAAGAAGCCTTCCTTGAAGTAGCCGAGGACCGGGGCCCTGGTGTGGATCCTCACGCCCACCTCCCTCGCCCTCGAGACAAGCCTCTCGGCAATCTGGAACCCCCTCAGGCCCCCGAAGAGCTCCCCAGAGCCGAAGAACTTGTGCGTCTGCTTTACCAGCTGGCCGCCGGGCCTGAAGTGCCTCTCGAAGACGTGCACATCCAGCCCGCTCTCGCCCGACACGATAGCCGCGGAGAGGCCAGCGGGCCCCGAGCCCACGACCATCACGTCCACTTCGAGCTCCTCAGCCTTCCCAGGCTGCTCTGCTGCCAGCCTAGGCACATAGTCCCCGATCCTCCCCACACGCAGACCCGGCCTGGACGGCTCCAGGCAGGCCCGAGTCCTCCTGCCATCCACCTCAACTAGGCAGCCAGAGCAGTAGCCTATCATGCAGAAGGGCCCCAGGACGCCCCAGCTCACGCGGCGCAGCCCGCGAACCCCCTTAGCCCACAGCGCCGCGGCTAGGGACTCTCCCTCGAACGCCTCTACCTCCACCCCTTCGAAAGCGAATGTGTGGGGGTTCTCCCGCTTGAACTCGAGAATCGGGTGCTCAGCTATCCTCACACCAGGACAGTGGGGTTGCCGAGTTAATAACAGTTTTTACGAAACACCCAGCACCGCCGATGCTCAACGAAGTACCTCCGGGCCTAGGCATGGCAGGGAAACGTTTAAATTTCAAATGGCTATGCCGTCTGGATATGATCGTGCTGTTTGATAGCGGGAATCACAAGGTTGTAGTGTTTCGGCACCTGACGCCCAAGGGGCACGTGCAGGCGAATCAGGTTCTCTTCGTTGACAGCGGGGAAGGGCTTCTCGCGGATCCGAGCGGGAGAGGAGTCTTCTCAAGGCTTGTCGCAGAGATCTCCTCGGTGCTACCCGCCCCGAAGGTGAAGTATATCTTCTTCTCGCACCAGGACCCCGATGTAACAGGTGCCTCTGCGAGCTGGTTCGTCTCACTGCCCAACGCGGTTGTACTCGTCCCCCGCCTCTGGTCCAGGTTCATTCCCCACTTCTTCCCGCAGGACACCTCGATAAGCCACAGAGTGCAGGAGATCCCGGATGAGGGGGGCTCGATAAGGCTCGGCGAGTCGGAGCTGAGGCTGATCCCCGCGCACTTCCTCCACTCCCCTGGCAACTTCCAGATCTACGACCCAGTGTCCAAGGTCCTCTTCTCCGGGGACCTCTTCGCCTCCCTCCTACCCGAGGGCGAGGACTACGACTTCGTGGAGAGCTTCGAGGAGCACGTGAAGCACATGGAGCCCTTCCACAGGCGCTACATCCCGAGCGTGAGAGCCGTTGAGAGGTGGCTCGAGCGGGTCAAGGGCCTGGAGATAGAGGCCATCGTACCGCAGCACGGCGCGATCATCAGGGGCAGAGACAACGTCGAGAAGGCTCTAGCGTGGGTCAGGACAGTCAAGTACTTCCTCGACTAGCAGTAAAGAATAAAACATCCCCCTTCAGCCTCTGAGAGGAGCCCCGGTAGCTCAGTGGGTAGAGCGTCGCTCTGGTAAAGAAGCCCTGTACCAGAGAGGCGAAGGTCCCGGGTTCGAATCCCGGCCGGGGCTCCAGCGTTCAGGATTCGAGCCTCACCCCCTCTTTCTCGACGCTGACCGCGAGGACTCTGGGGCTCAGCCTCTCGAGGGCTGAGACCACTCTTCCAGCGTCCTCCCTCCTGCACAGGGCTACGATGAAGCCGCCTCCTCCCGCGCCAGTCAGCTTGGCGCCGAGGGCGCCGGCCTGCCTCGCGGCGTAGACCAGCTGCTCGATCTCCGCTGTCGAAACCCCTATGGCGGAGAGAAGGCCGTGATTCACGTTCATCAGCACCCCGACCGCCTCGAAGTCCCCCCTTTCCATCATCTTAGCCGCCTCCACCGCCAGTCTGCCCGCAGCGTAGTACAGCGGCTCGAGAACCTGGGGGAACGCTGCCTTAAGGCTCAGCACCCTCTGCACGAGCTCGCCCGTGCGCCGGGGCTTCCCGGTGTCGGCGAGCACAAGGGAGACAGGGGAGAAGTCCACCTCCAGCTCCAGGAAGCCCTCACCCCTCCTGTAGGCTATGGCGCCGCCGTACGTCGCCACGGTGTTGTCGATGCCGCTGGGCTTCCCGTGCACGAGCTTCTCGGCTTCGAAGGCTATCCTGGAGATCCTCTCCTTCTCCAGGTCGTGCCCCAGCGCGGCGGCCACCGCCCTCACCGTCGCCACAGCGACCGCCGCCGAGCTGCCCATCCCCGCGGCCGGCGGGATGGAGGAGTTAACGCGGATCTGAAGCCCTCTCCTGGTGCCAAGCTCCTCCATGGTCAGCACAGCTGCGTGAGCAATGGGGTAGAGGGGGCTGCTCCTGTCCGGGCTCTGGGGGTCGAAGTCCTGCTGGACACCCAGGTTCGCGGAGCTCACTGTGATGCGTGGCTCGTCCACGGGCCTGGCAGCGACTCTAGCCCTGAGCGATACCGCTACGGCGATCGCCGGCTGGCCCTCCACAACGAAGTGCTCGCCGAAAAGGATGACCTTCCCCGGGGCGCTCGCTAGTGCTTCGCGCACGAGAATAGGGGAGGGAGGGTAGGTAAAAAACAATTCACACCGTGATGCCGCGCTCGGCGAGAAGCGCCTTCAGCTTGGCTATACTCTCCTCGACCTTCTCCCTTGGGTACTCGTAGGGCGGTAGCACACCCTCGAAGAACTCCTGGTAGGCTCGCAGGTCGAGCAGTCCGTGCCCACTCAGGTTGAAGAGTATGACTACTTCCTCGCTCCTGCGCTTCGCCTCCAGGGCGAGGTCGATCACGGCCTTGATGGCGTGCGCGCTCTCGGGCGCGGGCACGAACCCCTCGGTCCTGGCGAAGAGCGTCGCGGCCTCGAAGACCTCCACCTGGTTGTACGCGACTGACTCGAAGAGGCCGTGCTTGACGAGGAGGCTCAGCGTGGGTGCTGCGCCGTGGTACCGGAGGCCTCCCGCGTGTATCGGAGGAGGCACGTAGTCGTGGCCGAGGGTGTACATCTTCAGCAGGGGCGTCAGGCGGGCGGTGTCCCCGAAGTCGTAAGTGTACACGCCCTTCGTCATGGATGGGCAGGCCGTGGGCTCGACTGCTATGAAGCGGGTATCCTTGGGGGCCTTCCCGGAGACCTTCAGGTAGTAGAAGGGGTACGCGAGACCAGCGAAGTTGCTGCCTCCCCCAACGCACCCTACAACGTAGTCGGGGAAGTCCCCCGCCTCCTCCATCTGCCTCACCGCCTCCAGCCCGATGATCGTCTGGTGGAGTAGCACGTGGTTCAGGACGCTGCCGAGGCCGTACTTGGTGCCCTCGTGGCTCACAGCGTCCTCGATGGCCTCGCTGATCGCTATGCCGAGGCTGCCCGGGTGGTTCGGGTCCTGCTCCAGGATCTTGCGCCCGGACTCCGTCCTGGGGCTTGGCGACGGCACAACCTCGGCCCCCCACAGGTGCATGAGGACCCTCCTGTAGGGCTTCTGCTCGTAGCTAGCCCGAACCATGTAGACTGTGCACTTCAGCCCGAAGAGGTTGGTGGCGAAGGCGAGCGCGCTGCCCCACTGCCCCGCCCCAGTCTCCGTTGTGAGGCGCTCAACCCCCTCCCTGACGTTGTAGTAAGCCTGCGCGACAGCGGTGTTGGGCTTGTGGCTACCGGGGGGTGAAACCCCCTCGTACTTGTAGTATATCCTCGCGGGGGTCCTCAGCGCTCTCTCAAGCCTCTCCGCGCGGATGAGGGGAGTGGGTCTCCAGAGCCTGTAAACCTCCAGGAGCTCCTCGGGTATTGGGATGAAGCGCTCCCCGGAGAACTCCTGCCTGACCAGCTCGCGGGGGAAGAGCCTCTCGAAGGCCTCTGGCGGCAGGGGCTCCCCGGTCGCTGGGTTGAGCAGGGGAGGTAGGGGCTCCGGGAGGTCTGGCACTACGTTGTACCACTCCCGCGGCAGCTCGTCCTCACCTAGAGTGTACTTTTTTGTCATTTTTTGTTCACGCATGCCTCGTTTTGATG
>JAJHRT010000048.1 GCA_020833575.1 Thermofilum sp.
AGGATGCCCGAGGCTCGCCTCATCAGGGAGCTCAGGCCTACTCTTCTCTTTGAAAGGTACGATGGGGGGTTTGTGCTCAAGGTGCTCGAGTCCAGTGGAAGCACTGTTGGCGAGCTTCTGAGCGGGGTGCTGCCACAGGTGCTCTTTGCCTCCGCTGAGGCAATCTTAGCTCTGCACAGGAGAGGTGCGATAGACCTGGTGGTCGCATAATGTCCGAGGCTATCTACTACGACATGGCAACCCTACTTATCCCCGAGGCTGTGAGCATGCTTAGGGAGTACGAGCACCCTAGGAAGGAGGAGCTACTAAGGGCGGGAGATAAGCTCCGCCACGCGATACTATCCGCGTACGAGAGGACGAGGAGCACACCACTGCCGGCGGAGGTGGCGCGCTTCCGCGAGGTCCTCAGGTACGGTCTTCTCTCGCTGAAAAGAGTCTACGCGGAGGATGACTGGAGGTCGCATGTGCTCTTCAACGAGCTGCTTTACGAAGTAGAGGCGGTGAAGTACCTGCTCGAGTGGAGCCACTCAGTGCTCACCCTGCCGCCTGGGTCCGCCCTCATAGACGTCAACAGCGTAGCGCCGCTTTTCTCCTCGAGGATCAGCGCGAGAACGGGATCGAAGGTTATCCTCCTTCTGGACGACCGCCTGGCAGGCGTCTCCGTAGTCCGCGAGGTAGCTGACGAGTACTTCAGGAGGTATGGTGTCGACGGGCGGGTTCTCAGAGCGGGCCCGAGTCCCAGCTCAGAGGTGCCCAGGGAGGCTGCAGACGGCATCTTCTTCGTCTCCCTGGACTCCTGGGCTCTGGGCTGGGACTCCATGCTCTCGGCGGCATCAGCGCTCCTGAAGCCCCGGGGATTACTCGCCTGCCTGCTCCCGGCCAACTTCCGAGAGGGGTTGAGGACTCTGCTCGACTTCTGGGGCATACCACCCTACCCTGAGCCTGATGCTGCCGCTGCGCAGCTGAGGGGGTTAAGGTTCAGGGACGTTAGGGTGAACAGAAGGGGTCCCTTCTACGCGGTAGTCGCGCAGAAGAGGTAAGGAGCATGGACTACGTTCTTTACCTCCCGGAGCCTGTGTACACGCCAACGGCTCCAGTCCTCTACAGCAGGAGGGGTCCGTGGAGGGAGGCGCTGCTAGACGAGAACCTCAACCTGCTGCGCTGCTACGCCGAGTCCGGCGAGAAAGTCCCCTGCGACGCCCCTCCTCAGCTGCTCAGAGGAGAGGGGCTCGTGGTGGTCGGCGGGGCGGCTGCGGAGGCTTTGGCATCCCAGCTTGACGCTTTGTACGTGGACGAGAGGCTCGTGAGGCTCTCAGAGGCCTTCGTGCCTGGAAAGCCGCAGTCGCTCTTGGAAGCCTCTGCCGAGGCAGTCGCCAGGAGGGGTGAGAGCCCCGTTCTTCCGGGCACACTGCTCGTCGTGCTGCCAGGGTCAAGCGCCAGAGCCTGGGCTATAGGGCTGGCAGCGCGGCTGAGCGGGGAATCCGCGGAGCTGAAAGCAGTGTTCGCCTTCACCGAGAAGATGGGGACCAGGTTCAAGATGGGTGAGGGCTGGGAACCCCTCCAGCGCTTCGGGAGCTGGTGGCAAGTACCCTGGAACTACGTCTTCTCCAGTGGTAAGAGCCTGAGAAGGGTTGTGGAGGTCATCGTAGAGAGGCCTGTGGGCAAGCTCCCCTCCTCCTCGGTGCTGACCAGGGATCCTGAGGAGATCGTTTCAGAGGTTGCGAAAAGACTGGTGGGTGAGGGCTACGCGGTGCTCGGCCACAGGAGCCCGCGCAAGGCGGTGGTCTACATAGATGAGGAGCTCTACAGGCCCCATGGGGGTTACACCGCGGTGGTTGTCTCCAGGAACTACCAGAGGAAGGTCATCGCGAGGTGGTACTTCGACAGACGCTTCAACCTCGTGGCCTTCGACTCCGCACCCCCGGAGGCGGTGACAGGTGTAGATGCGGAGATAGCCGTGGGGGACGTCCCGAGGGAGGTCCAGGCCCGCCTGACAGGCTCGGGCGCGGTGCTTGTCACAAGGTCCGCTGTCCTCTCCCCCGTTAAGCTAGAGGACTACATCGCGATCAAGGCGCTAAGGTGGTTTGAGAACGCTGCGCTGTAGAGGCAGCTCTGCTCCTCAGGAAGCGGATCACGTTCGTGTAGTCCTCCTCGCCCATACCCCCCAGCGTCGCTGCCTCCAGGAAGATCTGCGTTAGAGCAGCTATGTGGGGAAGCGGCTGCCCCCTATCGTAGCCTGCCTTCAGCGCGTAGAACATGTCCTTGGCCGCTAGGCGCATCTTGAACCTGACGGGCTTCCCCTCGGAGAGGAGCCTCTCGCCGTACCTCTCGATGATCGCCTTGACCCAGAGCCTGTCGGCAACCTGGAAGAGCTTGGGGGGCTCCACACCCCAGGCCTCCGCCAGCAGTATGGCCTCAGCCAGACCGATCATCGAGGTGAAGTACAGGGAGTTTACTGCTAGCTTCACCGCTGCAGCCTCCTCAGGGGAGCCCACGTACACCAGCTCCCTGATGTACGCTGAGAGAACCTGGCGGAGCCTCTCCAGGGCCTCCTGGTCGCCGCCAGCTATTCCTATTAGCTCGCCCCTCTGAGCCTCAGAAGGACCGCCCATCACGGGGACGGCAAGATAGGCGGAGCCCGCCGCCTCCGCGAGCCGCCTTGCCTGTAGAGTGTGGGTGGGTGAGACCGTGCTGTGGTTCACGAAGCAGATGCCCTTTCTGGAGCTGAGAAGCTCCCTTACGACAGCTTCGGATGCCTCGTCATCGGAAACCATCACCATTACCGTGTCGGCTTTCTCCGCAACCTCCCTCAGGCTGCTGGCAAGCAAAGCTCCGAGATCCTGCAGAGGCCTAGCCTTGTCCACGGTTCTGTTCCAGACCACGACCTTGTAGCCTGACTCCAGCAGCCTTCTAGCCATAGGGAAGCCCATGAGCCCTGTACCCACAAAGCCCAGCATACACCTCGGAGAATCCGGTAACCCTTAATAACATGTTTACCGGCACTGCTCCTCGGTATGAAGCCTCTGGAGGCCTTGGAGCTCGTTGAGAAGGTCCTCAGAGAAAGGGGTTACGTGACGGAGCGCCTCGTGGAGGAGGGTGAGCACGTGCTGAGGGTCTCGCTCGGTCAGAGGTACGCATTCATCAGGTTTCACGAGGAGAGGGGCCTGCTCAAGGAGCTCAGGCTCAGGTACGAGGGAGCACCAGGGTTAACGATCCTCAAGTGCGACCAGCCGGAGAAGCCACTGAGGTGCATCGAAGAGCTCCTCTCCAGGATACCCGCCGCGCGCGGCTGATCATGCTCCGTGCAGCAGTATTCCTTCTGCTCGTGATCCTGGTGCTCTACGAGGCTGTTGAGTACTACGCGGTAAACTCCGCCAAGCTAACCCTGGTGGAGCCTGTGGGCGCAGAGGGGTCACGGGTCATAGCCAGAGTTTACTACGAGAACCCGGCACCGCTCCCCGTGTACGCGCTGAGCCTAACCTTGAACGTGGAGTGCGACGGCACAGCGATGAGCTCGAAGATCGCGAACTTTAGCTTGCCTGCGGGGAGCGCGGGCGGCCTCTTCGTCTCCATGAGAGCAGAGCAGCTTCCACGCGGCACCTGCACTGCTAAAGCATCGGCAGAGCTTACGACGAGCCTGCTCCGCATCGTAGGAGTGCCACTAGCGCGCAAGAGCGTGAATTCGAGCTTTGAACTGCCGCGCTTAGGAGGCGCGCTGCTGTGGGCTGGCTGGAACACGACCTGGGTAGAAGCCGGCGGGTGCGCCGGCATCATCGTGCTTGCGTCTCCAGGCGTTAGCTATACCGCGTACGTGCTTGAGGATAGCCCCGGCAGGGCGCCGGAGAAGAAGATGGAGTTCTCAGGGCAGGGCAATGCTACCAGTGTCTTTTGCGCACCTGTGGGGGCCAGCCCCCTGGCTGTGAGAGGGTACTTCATCGTCCTGGAGTCGCGAGACCTAGGAGTCGCGTGGTCACAGAGCAACAACTACCCGCCGAGGCTGAAGCTCCGCGGGTAGCTGCAGCATGCTCTACATAGTCTTCACAACAGGGCAGTGCAACCTAGCGTGCAAGTACTGCGGGGGCAGTTTCAGGGAGGACAGAGTCCCCTGGAGGGTGAGCTACGACCCCTTAAAGCTGAAGAGGCTCGTTGAGAAGGACCCCCACGCCGTCGTGGCTTTCTACGGGGGAGAGCCGCTGCTGAACCCCGACTTCATCAGGTGGGTCATGGACAACGTTAAGGCTGAGCACTTCGTCATCCAGACGAACGGCACGCTCTACCGGAGCCTCGAGCCTAGGTACTGGCTCAGGTTCAGCACGGTTCTCCTCTCTGTGGACGGGCGGGAGGAGCTGACGGACAAGTACAGGGGCAGGGGCGTGTACCGCAGGGTCATGGAGGCCGCCAGGTACCTCAGGGAGCTGGGTTTCAGGGGGGACCTTGTGGCGCGGATGACAGTCACCGAGGACACGGACATCTACCTGGACGTGATGCACCTGCTGAGCTCGGGCGTGTTCACCAACGTGCACTGGCAGCTCGACGTGATCTGGAGCGACCGGTGGCGAAGCTTCCCCGAGTGGAGGGACAGGAGCTACATCCCCGGCTTGAGGAGGCTGGCCGAGCTGTGGCTCAAGAGCGCTGAGGAAGGCACCGTGCTGGGCATAGCGCCCTTCAAAGCCATACTCTCCCAGTACTTCTGGGGGATCTACGGCTCGCCCCCCTGCGGAGCCGGGGTAGACAGCTTCTCCATCTTGACGAACGGCGAGGTGGTTCTCTGCCCCATAGCTGTCTACGAGAGCTGGAGCAGGGTGGGGCGGGTAGATGAACTCCCAGCGCTGGCTCCACGGCACCTCGTCGGGGAGCCCTGCACGTCGTGCAGCTACTACCACCTGTGCGGCGGGAGGTGTCTCTATGCCTACATGGAGAGGCTCTGGGGGGAGGAGGGCTTCCGCGAGGTCTGCCTTGCAACCAAGGGCTTAATAGAGATAGTCCTGGGGGTCGCCCCGCGCGTCAGAGAGCTGCTGGAAAAGGGGGTTATCAGCAAGGAGAAGCTGTACTACCCTCCCTTCAACAACACTGTAGAAGTGATACCCTAGCCCACCGCGTCCCCGGCAACTTCTACCTGCTGAGGCACAGAAGGCGTAAATACTCCAGCTCGTTTCCCCGAGCAATGCTTCCTCCCGCTCTCGCCGCCGAGATAGTCGGCGTAACAGCTTCGGGCGCCTTTTCCCCAGGGCCGCTCACTTTCTCCGTGCTGGCGAGCAGCGGGAGGGGTGGCGCCCGGTACGGAGCCCTGGCCGCCCTGGGCCACATGCTCGCCGAGCTACCGTTGTACCTCCTCCTGGGGCTGGGGCTGCTAAGACTCCTTAGCGAAATTACTGTGAGAGCGCTGTCCGTGGTAGGGGGTGCTGCCCTGCTCCTCTACGCCTCCTTGAGCATCAGGAGCGCTCTCTCCAGGAGCCCGCCACCCCGGCAGCTGGACTTTGTGAGGAACCCGGTGCTTCTGGGTTTCTCCCTGACCGCTCTGAACCCCTACTTCCTGGCCTGGTGGATGACGGCGGGCCTGAAGCTGGTCGCAGATATACTCGCTTACTCCAGCACGCTCGGCGCACTGGTAGCTGCTTACCTGGCGCACGTGTGGATGGACTTCCTGTGGCTATCCCTCGTGGCCTGGCTCGCCAAGGAGGGCAGCCTTAGAGCCCCCTCCGTTGCGCGCATCCTGCAAGCCGCGTTAGCCATAGCCCTCGTGTACTACGGGGTTGTCTTTCTCCGGGAGGGTTTAACTTAGTAAAGATGTAAGCAAACGATATTTTACCCCCAGCAAGAGCATCTTTGAGGTGCTGGTTTTGAGGAGCCTCGATGTAGCTCTGCTCCACGCACCGAGCGTATACGATTTCAGGAAGATGGGGTATGTCCACTACGGGCCTATAAGCGATGTCATCCCCTCAAAACCCATCTTTGACATGTACCCCGCGGGCTTCTTCTCACTAGCCTCCTACCTGGAGGAGAGAGGTCTCAGAGTCGGGATCTTCAACATAGCGGCCAGGATGGTCAACGACGAGAGGTTCGACCCATCTAGCTTCCTCAAGGGGGTGGAAGCTAAAGTCTTCGCGCTAGACCTGCACTGGCTTGTTCACGCCCACGGAGCCCTGGAGCTCGCAAGGCTGGTTAAGGAGCTGAAGGGGGCCCCCGTTGTTCTGGGCGGCTTTTCTGCAACATACTACTGGCGCGAGATCCTCGAGAACCACCCATACGTAGATGCCGTTGTCCTAGGGGATTCCACCGAACCCTGCTTCTACCAGCTGGTTGAGAGGGTGGAGCGAGGCGAGCTGAACAGGCTGAGCGAAGTCTGCAACACTGCCTACCGCGACAGCTCCGGGAGGATAAGGTACAACGGCGTAACCTATGTGCCGGAGACGCTAGATGAGCTCGCGCCTAACTACGAGGCCGTGGTAAAGGTGATGGTCAGCAGCGGCATCTCCAACTCCCTGCCCTGGAGCAGCTTCCTCGAGCACCCTGTCACAGCTGTTATCACGTACAAGGGGTGCCCCCTCAACTGCCTGGGATGCGGTGGCAGCAGCTTCACCTACCACGTCATCTTCAGAAGGTCGAGGCTTGGCGTCAAAAGACCCGAAACCCTCGTCAGGGAGTTCCGGGAGATCACCGAGAGGCTCAGAGCGCCAATATTCTTCGTAAACGACCTCCAAGTACTCGGCAGATCCTACATCGAGAAGCTGACCAGGCTGCTGGCGGAGGAGAATAGCGACGTCGAGATATTCTTCGAGTTCTTCACGCCGCCGCCCGGAGACGTACTCGAGCTCTACAGGAGGGCGGGGGAGAGAGTTTACCTGCAGATATCCCCTGAGTCGCACGAGGAAGCCGTGAGGATGAACTACGGGAGACCCTACACGAACTCGCAGCTGCTGCGCTTCGTGAGGGCGGTGAGGGAGCTATCCTTCGAGAGGTTGGACCTTTACTTCATGGTCGGGCTCCCGCTCCAAACGGAAGAAAGCGTCACGGGGCTCGGAGCATTCTTCGAGCAGCTTCACCGCGAGGCAGCGGGGATCCTGGACGCCTTTGTGGCGCCGCTCGCCCCCTTTGTGGACCCTGGGAGCCCAGCGTTCCACATGCCGCGCAAGTACGGCTACAGGATGCTGGCTAGGACGCTGAGCGAGCACAGGCAGCTGCTGCTTGAGAAGAGGTGGT
>JAJHRT010000049.1 GCA_020833575.1 Thermofilum sp.
CCATGCATCCCGGTTGCGAGCACCCTCCACATGAACTGCAGCCGTGTCTGCCCGGGTGTCCCGAAGAGGTATACATCGTAGCCGTCCAGCGACAGCTTCCCGTAGTCGAAGGCAACCGTGGTGTGCTGCTTCACGCTGGCTTCTCTAGGCGACGAGATCGGGACCTCCGTGTGCAGCACGTACTCCGAGACCGTCCTCACGAACGTGGTCTTTCCGCTAGCGAACGGCCCGCTGACCAGAATCTTTAGGTAGCCCCTGCGGTCCCGCATAGCCAACACCGGCAGCCTTCAGGATCTCGTCCTCGTACTTTCTCAGAACCACATGGATTAAGCCGAGGTTAGGCCTAGGAATCGTGGACAGAGCCACGAAGGCGCCGTCCACGGCTGAGATGACTATGTGCTCCCCGTTCTCCAGCTCCACGTCTACTCTCTTTACCTTAGAGCCGAAGACGTCACCTATGGCGTCGAGCGAGCCCAAGGCGGCAGCGGCGGACACCGCCAGGAACTCTGCCTGCGCTTGGTCTGGTGCGAGGAACGCCTGGGGGATGCCGTCGCGCCACGCGTAGACGATGACCGAGACCATGTCGTGAGTCTCCTTTACGATCTTCCCCAGCAAACCTTTAACAGCATTGAGAGCATCAGCTCCCATACGCCCTCAGCCTACTTCGACACGATCGTGGACATGAAATATTTGTTTATCGCTTTCTTGGCAGCATCAACTACCTCCTCGGAGATCTCAGCACCGTCTGTGAACTCCAGTATGCCGTAGTTCGAGAGGTCTTTTACATCGCCCAGGTAGAAGATCTCAATCCTGCTCCTACCCCGCATTATCGAGGCAGAGCTCGTGCCGTACATCCTCGCTATCTCGAGGAGCTTCGCCGGCTCCTCGCTGCAGACACCGTAGCTCTCAACCACGTACCCCTGCGAAGTTATAATCCCTGCGTACTTCACGTCTGGGAATACGAGGGATATCTCGCTGAGCTTGGCAATGCTGGGCACGGCGGCCTCGGGAGGCTTCCTCGCGAGTGGCCTCTGCACGGCGGGCATCTCGGCCGGCCTCGCCAGCCTGCGCTCCAGGAGCGCAGTCCTACTCTCTAGCGCTGTAATCCTGGACTCCACCGAGGTGAGCCTCTCGAGAACAGGCTCCAGGCTCACCTTGGACACGGCCTCCTTAATGCCGGCAACCTCGCTCCTGAGACTCTCGAGCGCCTCATTTAGCCCGGTTCCAGCGGCGCTCGCCTCTCTCGCGCGCTCAGCCCGGCGGACCGAGAGCATGTACAGGAGCAGGAGCCCTATCGAGATCCCCAGGTTTACGCTCATGAAGACTATCATCACCAGGATTACCTGCACTATCACCTGCTCGCTCAGTTGAAGCCACACACCTAAGCCTTCGGCGGCAGTAAGCATTCCATTAAGGCATGGTGCAGCTTCTGTATAAAGCTAGCGCGTGCTATCTACTACGCAGTCCGACCACCACGTACCTTGACAGCACCGACTCTATCAGCGCCGCCAGCTCAGGTGTGTAGCTTGGAGCCACGCTGAGGATAGCGGCCTCAAAGGCCCTCTTGGCCGGGTAGCCCTTCGAGATCAGCGAGTCCGCCAGGGAGGCCACCCTGCCGAGAGAGCTCCTGTCAAAGTACTTTAGACGGCCCAGCGTCTCTGGCCCAACGCTCTCTATCACCTCTACCGGGTACCCCGAGACTCTGGAGAGTAGTTCTACGCTTTCTTCGGTCGTGAGTGGGGGTATGTACACCACCAGGGTCTCCTCGGGATCGAGGCTGAGCGCCTTCTCGGGGGCTAAGCTGTGGAGTAACAGTATCTTCGCTGAGCACCCCCGGCCTGACACCAGCTCCGCAAAGCTTCTCTCATCCTCCAGCGAGAGCCCCAGGAAGAGCAGGTACCTGTACTTCCCGCTGCTGCAGATCTCTCTGATGCCGTCGGCTAGAGGCAAAAGGTCTCTGAAGAGCAGCAGGGGCAGCTGCGAAGGCGCCTCGTGCTTTCTCCCACCTGCAGCGGGTAGGCGTACAGTCCTCAGCTTTACTGACGAAAGGGTGGACGCCGCCCCCGAGGCTGCAACCGCCGTGAGCAGCCCCGCGAGCCACGTTGCAGGCCCTACCTCCCTGGCGCCAGTGAGCGGCACTACCGCGAGCAAGAGCGGTGCGAGCACGGCTGAGCGCTGAGCGCCCGTCTCCTCCGAGAGAAGCGATGCGGCGAGAGCTGCTACGATTAGTAGGGCGAAGCTCAGCGCGAGAGATTGGTCCCGCGCAGCCTCTTCCAGCAGCCTCAGGTACACCTGCCCCGCGTTCACCGCCTCCAAGGGGGTGGAGGACAGCGCCTCTCTGAGCCCACCCGGAACCTTGACGAGGCCCCCCACCCACGCTGGCGCTGGCAGCGTGAGCGCGGCGAAGAGGAACAAGGTGGACGCGAAGACCACCCCCGAGAGCACAGCGCGACGTGGCTCTTCCGCGGAGGCGAGCGCGTAGAGAAGCCCCACGAAGGCCGGCGAGAGTCTCCCCCCTACGAGTGCGAGAAGGGAAGCCAGCAGCACCCCCAGCGAGGCATGCCAGCCCTGAAGCCCCTTCAGGAAGATGAGGGGTAGGAGGGGTGCCAGTGCAGCGAGGAGGGCTGTCCTGCCCTCCGAGTACGCGGTGACTGCAAGCATGACGGAGAAGAACAGCGGGCTGAGCTGCGGCGAGGCTGCGGAGAGCACAGCCAGCAGCAAGGAGAGCCTGTCCGCCAGCCCGAGTAGTGCGCACGCTAGCGTGAACGCTAGGTAGCTCGCTGCAGCTGCATAGGCTCTTGGAAGCAGGCTGCGCAGAGCGCTCACGCCCGCGAATTGCGCAGCACTGGTATATGTGCGCGCACCTGCGTCTGCGCGACCGCAAACCTATTTAGGGTGCGCGCTGAGGGCTCGGGTGTCGCGCAGAAAGCGCGTCCTCGAGCTTGTGGAGTCGAGGGGGCTTGACGCGGTGATAGTACTCTCGCAATCCAACATCTTCTATTTGACGTCCTCTGACGCGCCGAGCGCTGCTGTCCTCTTCCGCGATGGCAGGCTTGTAGCACTGGCACCGAGGCTCGAGTACCTGCGCGCGCTCGAGGAGGTGAGCGAGGGGGAGGTCTACGCATACGCCAGGTTCTTCGAGCCGAGCGAGTACGAGAAGATCATAGCCGGGGACCTCTACGACGCCCTCGCGAGCCTGCTGAAGCAGGAGGACGCCCGCGCCCTGGGCGCCGTGGGCGCGCCCCTCGAGGCTAGGCAGAAGCTCTCCGAGAAGCTCGGCAGGGAGCCCGCCGACATCACCAAGGACTTCGCAACGCTGAGGAGGTCAAAGGACCAGGAGGAGCTGCGCCTGATGAGGCAGGCGGTGGCAATCGCGGAGGAGGCTATGCGCGCCGCTGTGGACAGCCTCGAGCGCGGGGTTACGGAGGTGGAGGTCCTGGCGCGGGTGCTGTCGGTGATTGCCCGCCGTGGGGCCTTGCCCTCCTTCACGCCCATAGTAGCGTTCGGCGAGCACTCGGCGCACCCCCATGCGAAGCCCTCAGCGAGGGAGCTGAGGGAGGGAGACCTCGTGAAGCTGGACCTGGGCGCGAGGGTTGGCGGCTACTGCTCCGACATCACCAGGACGTTTGTCTACGGCAAGCCCTCGCCCAAGCAGGAGCGCCTCTTCAAGGCCGTTCTCAGGGCGCAGCAGAGGGCCCTCGAGGCAGTGGCGAAGGGCGCGCCTGCCAAGCAGGTCTTCTTCAAGGCCTATGACGCGCTCAAGGAGGAGGGCCTGCACACGTACTTCAACCACGGCCTCGGGCACGGTGTCGGCATAGACATACACGAGGCGCCAACGCTGAACTCGGAGAGCGACGAAGCGCTAGTTGAGAACGACGTGGTTACCGTGGAGCCGGGCGTGTACCTGGCAGGCTACGGCGGGGTTAGGATCGAGGACATGGTGCTCGTGGTCGAGGGAGGCTACGAGGAGCTGACAAGGTTCGCGAAGGACCCCGTCATCTAAGGGGCAGTAGAAAACGGTTTTTCCTCCCCTTCTGCGGTTTCTGAGCCGTGGCCCCCTCTGCCTTCACGAAGCCTGCCTTCCGGGTGCTCGGGGTGGCTGAGTGCTTCAGGAAGAGGAACGCGCGCTCAGTCATCGCCGCGGTGTCCTACAGGAGGGATAGGGTGATCGACGGGGTCTACCTGGGCTTTATCACCGTGGGCGGTCTCGACGCCACTGAGCGGATAGTCTCCCTTGTTGAGAGGACGGGGAGGAAGGACTTCAACGTGGTGATGGTGAACGGCTGCATCATCTCCTGGTTCAACATCGTCGACGTGAAAGCGATATTCGACTCGCTGGGCGTGCCCGCGGTGTGCGTCACCTACGAGGAGTCACCGGGGCTCAGGGAGTTCATAGAGAGGTACTTCCCCGGGGACGCGGAGAGGCTCAGGCTATACGAGAAGCTCGGCGAGAGGGAGCTGGTTTACATCAGGAGCACCAGGTCCTATGTCTACGTCAGGTACGCCGGCCTCGGGAGGGATGAGGTGCGCAGGGTGCTCGAGGCAACCACTCTCAGCGGGCAGGTGCCGGAGCCCCTGAGGGTAGCACAGGCTGTGGCTAGGGCTGTGCACGAGCTGCTGGAGCGCGAAGCCCCCGACCTCCTCCGGGCGCGCCCCACGTGAGGTTTTTCAGCCCCTGGTGCTCCCTCTGCACACGTGCTCAGCCTCCCGCGCACGCTCGAGTGGAGGGACGGTAAGCTCGCCTTTATCGACCAGACCAAGCTCCCCGAGCAGCTGGTCTACGTAGAGACGGAGGACTGGGAGCGCGTCGCCAAGGCGATAAAGAGCATGGAGATACGCGGTGCTCCGGCGATAGGCGTGGCAGCCGCGTACGCGCTAGCACTCTTCGCCTACCACTCCACGGTGGACTCCCTGGAGAGGTTCCTCGAGGAGCTGGACAGGGTCGCGGGAGCGCTCAAGAGGACGAGGCCAACCGCCGTGAACCTCTTCTGGGCTGTCGACCGGGTGGTCGCCGCCGCGAAGAGCGCCACCAGCGTGGACGACGCCAGGCGGCGCGTGATCGAGGAGGCTAAGCGCATTCACTTCGAGGACGAGCAGGCTAACCGGCGCATAGGTGAGATCGGCGAGCACCTGATAGGCGACGGGGACACGGTGATCACAGTCTGCAACGCGGGCTCCCTGGCCACCAGCTACTGGGGCACGGCCACAGCCCCCATGTACGTCGCCAGGGAGCGTGGCAAGAAGTTCAGGGTCATAGCACTGGAGACGAGGCCCTTCCTGCAGGGCGCCCGGCTCACAGCCTGGGAGCTCTCCCAGGCGGGCATAGAGGTCGTTGTGGCGACCGACAACAGCATCGGGATCCTTGCCGAGAAGGAGAGGATAGACCTCGCCCTCGTGGGGGCTGACAGGATAACCAGGCTGGGCTACGTCGCGAACAAGCTCGGGACATACCCCCTCGCGCTGGTGGCGCGCGTCCACAACATCCCATTCTACGTCGCAGCCCCCACGAGCACCATAGACATGCGCTCAGCGGGCCCCGGGGACTTCGAGATCGAGAAGCGCGACCCGAGCGAGGTGCTCTACATCAAGGGCTACAGGATAGCCCCCGAGGGTGTCACGGCGATATACTACGCCTTCGACATCACACCACCGCAGCTAGTGACAGGGATCATAACGGAGAAGGGGATCATCTACCCACCCTACGAGAAGAACATACCGCGCACCCTAGGCCTTTCTAACTTTTAAAAATGAGACACCGATAATAGCGACCCCGCTCTCTCCTGCAAGCGGAGCCTTGGAATGGCTGGCGTTAAAATGATCAGGCTGAAGAGCGTCCGCGACCTCGTGCACGTCCTCGGCGCGAGCCAGGTACCCCTAGTGCACCACATACAGGTGGACTCCTCTCATGTCTACTTCGTTCCCATAGTGATCTCAAGCGACTCCAGCGTTGTCTACTACTACGCGAGCGAAACCCCTCTGGACGGCTCCTTCCTGCTCTTCGACAGCTTCACAGGAGAAGTCTCCGTCTCCAAGAGCTGGGTCTCCGACTCGAAGTACATGCTCGTGCCCATAGTGGAGGTAGACAGCCAGAACATAATACCCGAGAAGCTGATACTCCGCGAGCTGAGCATCAGCAGGCGAGGTCCCCGCGCAGGCGCAGCACCCCCCGCGCAAGCCTAGCTCACCCGCCTTCTCTCCCACGCGCTCTAACAAAAGTTTAAAAGAGCGCACCGGCTCTTCGGGCGTCAAGGTGCGGTGGTGGTCCGATGGCTGATGCAAAGTCCTCCCAGCCGCGCAAGGTAAGGAAGAGGATGGTGTACCAGGTGCCGCTGCACAAGCGGTCGAAGAGGCTAGTGGCACCTCTCTCTCGGGAGCTGCGCGAGAAGCTCGGCATCAAGAGGATAAGGGTGAGGAAGGGCGACAGGGTGCTGATCGTCCGGGGATCCTTCAAGGGCCACGAGGGCAAGGTGATTGGTGTCAGCGTGAAGCGGGAGCGCATCTTCGTGGAGGGAGCTGTGCTGCGCAGATCTGACGGCACAGAGGTCCCCTACCCCATCCACCCCTCGAAGGTGCAGATCGTGGAGCTCGACCTCTCGGACCCCCGCAGGAAGGAGCTTATCGAGAGGCTAAAGGTGCATGCGCGATGAGCAGGAAGGTGAAAGGCTCTCTAAGGCACCTGAGGGTCTCCGTTGCGCCGCCCCACTGGCCCATACCGAGGAAGGAGCGCGTCTGGACCGTGAAGCCGAGCCCAGGGCCGCACCCGCTGGTCTCCTGCATCCCCCTCGGGGTCATACTCCGCGACCTGCTGGGCTACACCACCACCATGAGGGAGACCAGGCGCGTCCTAGCTGAGCGCAAGGTCGAGGTCGACGGGAGGGTTGTCACCGACTACAAGTACCCGGTGGGCCTGATGGACGTGCTCCACATAATACCCGAGGAGAAGTACTACAGGGTTGTCCCGGGCAGGCCGCGCAAGCT
>JAJHRT010000050.1 GCA_020833575.1 Thermofilum sp.
CCAGCTTCCTGAAGCTCTCCAGGTCGAGCACGAGCGTGGAGACCTGGGGGCCCAGCACCTCGGAGATGAGCCCCCTCACGTCCACTGGTACCCTTTTCCTGACCAGGATGAGCACGTTCAGCTCGCTAAGTGGTGTGGCATCTTCAGGCCTCGCGTACGAGCCGAACGCGACCACCGCGCACAGGTTGTCGCCGAGGAGAGCCCTGAGGGGCTCGTGTATGGGTAGCAGTGCCATCATCCTCCCTCGAGGAACCCCGGCTATAATACGCGCCTGCGAGAAGGATAAAAGTTTCGGCGAGCCCTTCTGGGCCCGTGGAGTGCGTATTCTGCGAGATAGCCAGGGGGAGGGCTCCAGCCCACGTGGTCTACGAGGGTGAGCGCGTGCTAGCAATACTGGACAAGTACCCCGTGAGCGAGGGGCACACCCTCGTCATACCGAGGGAGCACTACAGAGACATCTTCGAACTCCCCGAGGAGCTCCTCGCCGAGATGATGCGGGTCGCCAAGCTGGTCGCACTGGCGCAGAGGAGGGCCCTGGGGGCGAGGGGCGTCCGGCTTCTCATGAACAACGGCAGAGAGGCGGGCCAGGAGGTGATGCACGCGCACATGCACGTGATCCCGAGGGGTGTTGCGGAGCTGGCGCGACGGCCGCTGAGGCCAGAGGAGGGGGAGCGCGTGGCGAGCGCGCTGAGAGCAGCGCTGGGGCTGTGAGCGGCTAGTGCTGCTTCTCCGCGAGGACGGCTCTCTCTATCAGCAGTGTTGCATCGTACTCGCTCCCCACGATCCTCCACTCAAGGGGTACCACCCTCTTTCTGAACAGGGGTGAGTCCAGCACGAAGGTCTCGTACTCACCACCCTCTCCTGAGGGGTTCACGTACCCCCTGAGCCTTGCCAGGAGCTCTACGGTCTCCTCGTCGAGCTTCCTGCCGAGCAGCGCCCTGCCGAGGGGGTAGCCCGCGACCCTGGTGAAGATAGCGACAATACCGCTTGCCACGACCTCCCTGAGTAGCTCCAGCTCGTCCCGGCCCCACAGGGGGTTCAGGCAGCTGAGGCCCAAGCTCCTCGCTACGGCCTCGAACCTGCTCGCCTGGTACCTCGACTTCACGGCGCCCGTCACAACCCCCTCTATGCCGTAGAGAGCCGCAGCCCTGAGGAGAGCTCTCCTGAGGGCTTCCAGCCCTCCCTCTTCGTCGTCGGGGCTCTCCTCCGTAACCAGCGGGAGCCCGAGCGCCTCTGCCTGCAGCCTCACCAGCTCCACGTTCGGGTAGTGGTACAGCATGCTCTCCACAGACCTCGGCCTCAGCGTGATGAGGCACACTACGCTGTGCTCCCTCGACGCTTTGAGTAGGGCTAGGTTCGAGTCCTTGCCGCCCGAGTACAGCACACCGACTCGCACGAGCACCGCGCGCTAAAGGGTGAGCGAGAGGCGTATATACCTGCACGCGGAGAACCATCTGTGGCGAAGAGAGTCAGGAAGAGGTCAGGCGCCCTCGAGGAGTTCAACCCGAGGAAGGTCTACGAGGCATGCATCGCGGCTGGTGCGCCGCCGGAGGTGGCCCACGAGATCGCGAAGGAGGTTGAGCAGAGAGCTTACGACGGGATGAGCACGGATGAGATCAGGCGCTACGTGCTGGTGAGGCTCAAGGAGCTCGCGCCCCACGCCTTCGAGGCCTGGGCATTCTACGACCGCGTGACCAAGGGTAGGATCACCTTCGAGGACGGCAAGGCCCTCGTCGTCGAGAAGGGCCACCTGTACTTAGGCAGGAGCGTCAAGGACGTGGGGCCCAAGGGGCTCTCGCACAGCGAGGAGGTAGCCGGGATACTCAGGGAGCTCGAGGAGGACCTGCAGTACGGTGTCTCCAAGGCTACCATAAACGCGAGGCTCTACGCGCTCTTCATGGGCGTTCTGAAGTCCAAGGCCATGCCGAAGGAGGAAAAGGAGAAGTCCATACAGCTGATCAACGAGTTCAGGAAGAAGCTCGGCTGGCAGCCGTACGAGCTGAAGAAGCCGCTCGAGTAGCGGCGCGCGCAGCCAAGTGGGTGCCGTCGCAGGAAACCCCGGGGTCCGGGGGCAGCAGCCCCTCCCGGCAGGTGGCGAAGGTCAGGCCGTAGTCCCTGGCAGCTCTCAATACCTCTTTGAGCGCGCGGGCTCGGTACTCGCGCGAAGCGTAGAGGTAGCCGTGGATCCTCTCCCCCTCCTCCCAGTACAGTTTCCTGAACCTGGCCTCGAGGTCTGGGAAGGCGCTGAGCACCCTAGCCACGTTGTCCGGCTTTACCTTGTAGACAGAGGTGACAACGTGCCTAGCACCAGCCCGCGCAGCCTCCCTCACCACAGCCCTAATGCTCTCGGGGTCGTCGTTGAGCCCGGGCACGAGCGGGTCGAGCCTCAGCACGACGGGAATACCAGCCCTGGATAAAGCCTCCATGGCGCTCACTCTGCGCGAGGGCTTAGGGGCGCGGGGCTCTAGCCTTGCGGCGAGGCTCTCGTCCATCGTCGTCACGGTGAGCGAGACCACGGAGGCCCTGCGCGAGAGGAGGTCTGCGTCGCGCGTCACGAGATCCGACTTCGTGACTATCTCGATCACGTAGCTCTCCGGGATCATCTCCAGGAGTGCTCGCGTGAGCCTCATCTCGGCCTCGAGGGGCTGGTAGGGGTCGCTGCTGCTGGAGATGTTAATGATCGAGCCCGGGGGGATCCTGGAGAGGTCCCTGGCCGCTGCCCTGAGGAAGTCCTTCTTAGGGCGTGGGTTGAAGAAGTCCCTGATGTAGGATGAGGCGTAGCAGTAGAGGCAGCCGTGCGCGCAACCTGTGTAGGGGTTCACAGTGTACTTGAAGGGGCAGGTGCAGAGGCTCCCCTGCCTCCAGGGGTCGAAGGGCCTGATGTACTGCAAGCTCCTGCTCACGTGTGACCACCAGCTCCCGGAGCGGGTCCCGGATATACCCTGTCCCTGCAACCAATAATATAACCGTTCTGGGGAAAGATTATCTAGAGTTTTATCTCAGAGGAAGCCTGCGGGAGGATGAAGCCCCTGGGTATAGCCGTTGTGGGCCTGGGTAGGATAGGTAAGGTGCACGCTGAGATCATCGCAATGAGGCTTTCCAACGCGAGGCTTGTCGCGGTCGCGGACGTGATCGAGAGCCTCGCGAGGAGTACTGGCGAGCAGTTCAAGGTGAAGTGGTACACGGACTACGACAAGCTGCTCCGGGACGAGGAGGTGGACGCGGTCTTCATCACCACACCCACCTACCTGCACAAGGAGATGATAGTGAGGGCTGCGGAGGCTGGGAAGCACGTATTCACCGAGAAGCCGATCACCGTCACTAGGGAGGAAGCGGTCGAAGCCGTCAAGGCGGCCAGGAAAGCGGGGGTTAAGCTGATGGTAGGCTACATGAGGAGGTTTGACGACGCCTACAGCGAGGCCAAGAGGAGGATAGAGCAGGGCGCCATCGGCAAGCCCCTGGTCTTCGTCAACGTGGCTAGGGATCCCGGCCCACCGCCGGGCTGGGCCCAGGATCCGAAGCTAAGCGGCGGGATATTCCTGGACATGCTGAGCCACGACTTCGACATGGCCAGGTTCCTCATCTCCTCGGAGGTGAAGTCCGTCTACGTGCTTGGCGGCGCAATGCTCTACGAGGAAATAAGGCAGAAGGGCGACCTCGACGTCGTCACGGTGAACTTCGAGTTCGAGAGCGGGGCGGTGGGCATGCTGCACGGGAGCAGGAAGAGCGTCTTCGGCTACGACCTGCGCACAGAGGTCATGGGGACTGAGGGCACAGTGTACGTGGGATCCCACCACGACCCCAACCTGGCTCTAGGCACCAGGGAGGGTCTCACGTTCAAGGGCGTCCAGTGGTTCTGGGGCAGGTTTTACGAGGCCTACGTGAAGGAGGACCAGGCGTTCGTCGATGCCGTGCTGGGCGACAAGGAACCACCCATCACCGGTGTGGACGGTCTGAGGGTTGTGGAGATAGCTGAGGCGTGCTGGCGGAGCTGGCGGGAGAAGAGGCCAGTAACTGTTGAAAGGACCGCTGTGTGAGCGGGAGGCTCGAAGCCGAGGAGTGGGCGTTTTCTCGCACCGCTTTCTCAGACGGTACGCGCGGCGCCTGTTTTCTTGCATCCCGCCTTCAAGCTAGCGCGCGGAGGCCCAAGGGGGTGGAGGGGGTCGGCGCGCTAGTCCTCCCAGTACTTCCTGTTCTTCGTGAAGTTGACCTCGGCCTCAAGTATGTTCCTCAGCAGGCTCTCCATGTCCGGGCTCTTGGCCAGGATGGCCCGGGCGGTTGCCGGCCCGATGCCGTGCCCAGCGAGGGTGAGGACTGCTTTGTAGCCGTGCGACATGAAGAGGTTGGCGGAGTGCCTGACCTTCTCGACCAGCTTCATCTCCTCCTTTGTGAGCTTCTCCCCCCTCCTCCACCTCATGAAGACGGGGATCGCGTCGGCCTCGTAGCTTCTAAGCACGGCTATGGCCCTCGAGCCGCACTTGGGGCAAGCAGGGTAGTTCTTCGCCTCCGATACTTTCACCTCGGCCTGCCAGCTGTTGCAGAGCGCGCAGAAGAGTATAACCTTCGAGCTCTCCAGCCTTCGCAGGACAGCGTTCAGAACAGTCTCCACTGGGATGCCCGCGGCTATGATCCCCGACTTGACAGCTGGTTTCTCGAAGATGAGCTGCGCTAGGGGGCTGAGCTCCTGCACCTCCACGACCCTGTAGAAGCCTGCCTCAACCTTCCCAAGGAGCTGCTGCACCCTCTCCAGGTCGAAGTGCTCCACGAGGCAGCTTCTAATGGCCTCCTCGTCTGCGGGAGTCCCCCTCAGCTTCCTCTTCAGGACGCTCAGGGGCACCGCGGCCCCTCTCAGCTTCCTCCTGTCGACAACCCCCATCCTGCCCGCGATGTTGAGCAGCTCGACGTCGTAGGCGTAGCTATCCCGGATCACCTCCTCAAGGCTCGCCAGAGCCAGGGGCAGGCCTCTGCGCAGCACCTCCTCGGCCTCAGCCGCGCTCAGCGGCCTGGACGTCACCAGCAGCACCCTGTACGGGTCGGCGAAGTACCTGGCGGACACGCCCGCGACAGCTCTGGCCGCGTAGGCCAGGAGGATTGCAAGGAGGTTGTTGCCCCTAGTGCCGAGGAAGGAGTGGACCGCTATGAAGCCCCTACCCTTGCTCCTCGAGACCTCCACCAGGATCCTCCCGTCCAGCCCGAGGCCCTGCCGAGCCTGCCTGGCCACAAGCTCTAGCAGCTGCCTGAAGCCTCCCGGCGGCATCGAGTACTCCCTCCTGATCCTCTCCAGCTTCTCCGGCGAGCCTAGAGCCTCGAAGAGCCTCCTGTACAGCGAGCCCACCTCCCTGGCAGCTCTCCACTCGACGGGCAGGGACATGCCAGCCCAGATGGGCGGCTCGCCAAGCTCCCCCGTGAGCTCCCTGACGAGAACCTTCCCCGACTCCACGTCGACGTCCTCTATCACCCACGTGCGCCCGCTGAGGATGATCGCCTTCCCCTCGCTTAGCATGGAGGCGAACGAGTAGTCGAGGTGCCCGATCGTTCTGCGGGAGGCGGCGTCCACAACGTCCAGCGAGGGGGTCTCCGGGATCATGGAGGCCGAGCTGTAGTAGTAGCTTATCGTCCTCCTGCCCATCCGCACGGTCTCGCCGTCGAAGCGTACCACCCCGAGCTGGTCGAGGAAGCGCAGCAGCCTCGCCAGGAGGCCTGCCGAGAGGTTGGAGTAGGGGTACGCGCGCGTCACCACCCGGTAGAGCTTCTCGAAGCTCAGGGAGCCGTACTCGAGGACGAGCCCCGCCACCTGGTGCGCCAGGACGTCCAGCGACTCTGTGAAGAGCCGGGGCTCCTCGAGGTCCCCCCTCACAGCCCTCTTCGCGAGCACCGCCGCCTCCACCATGTCCTCGAGCCCGAGCGGGACGACGACCCCCCTGGAGACCTCTGTGATCCTGTGCCCCGCCCTGCCCACGCGCTGGAGCACCTTGACCGCCTGCCTAGGAGAGCCGTACTGCACCACCAGCCTGACATAGCCGATGTCTATGCCCAGCTCCAGGCTCGAGGTGGCGACAACTGCCTGCAGGGAGCCCTCCCTGAACATGCGCTCCACCTCCTCCCTCTCAGCCCTGGACAGGCTGCCGTGGTGCACGCGGACGCTGAGCCCGTAGTCCATTGAAAGCATCCTGCCCACGAGCTCAGCGGTGTCCCGGGTGTTCGTGAACACCAGGACGCCCCCCTCCCTAACCTTCTCGGCCACCCTCGCGAGGCTATCCCTGAACACGTCGGGCTCACCACCGTCCTTGGGGAGTGGCGGCTCCTCCACGGTCACCTCGTAGCTCTTCCTCTCCTCCCACTCGACGACAACTCCCGGCCTGCCGCCGGTCAGGAAGTTCAGCGCGAGCTGCGGGTCCCTGAGCGTTGCCGACAGCCCCACCACTCTCAGCCGGGGCGCGAGGAGCCTGAGCCTCTCCAGGGCGAGCGCGAGCTGGGTACCCCGCTTGTCATCTAGGAGCTCGTGCACCTCGTCGACGACAACCCACTTCACGTTGCTCAGAGCCTCCCGGAACCTTTTGTCCACGAGCAGGAACTGGAGGGTCTCCGGGGTGGTGATCAGCAGGTAAGGAGGGCTCTCGGCGATCTTCCTCCTGGCCGACTGGGGGGTGTCGCCGTGCCTGATCTCTGCGGAGAACCCCAGCTTCTCCCACAGCTCCTTAACGCGGAAGTGTATATCCCTGTTCAGAGCTCGAAGCGGTGTTATGTACAGCGTGTAGACGGGCTTACCACCCTCGGCTAGGAGGCTTTCCAGGATGGGCAGCATAGCCGCCTCGGTCTTCCCGGAGCCAGTGGGGGCTACCAGCAGCAGGTTCTCGTACACCTTGGCGCGCTCAAGGCTGCTGACCTGCAGGGCGTTCAGCTGCGAGTAGCCGAGC
>JAJHRT010000008.1 GCA_020833575.1 Thermofilum sp.
GCGATAAGCCTGGGGCCCACGCCCACGCTGTTCGCCATGGAGAGGGCTGCAGCCTCTCCGAGGAGGCTGCTTCTCCTCGAGTCAAGCCTCCGCACCTTAACCAGGACTACGCCAGCGCTGCGGTGGACGGCTTTAATTGTTACGGCAGAGGTCCCCTTACCCACTACTGCAACCTCCCCGATCCTGGCGCTCCCCTCTTCGAGTAGCTCTAGCACCCCGAGCAGTCTCAGCTCCGTCAGCCTTCTGATGCAGCAGCTGTGAGAGGGAGAAGGGTAGCAAAGCGCAGTGCACAACCTCATTGGAAGCACAGCATCCACTCCTCGACACCCAGCGCCCAGAGGTATATCTCCCTCCTATCCTCTGGCAGCGTGTATTGCTCGAGTAGCGACTCAGCGTCCAGAATACGCCAGTCGCAGTCCCCGTAGACCTTGAGGAGGTCGGCCGCGACCTCACCGGCTGACCTGCGTTTCCTGGGCACTACGGCAACCCACCTTTCCCCCTCGACAAGCACCGGTTGACGGGCCCGCACCCACTTCTCCAGGAAGGAGAGAGCATTAGCGCTCCACACGGGAGGCCCTAGATGCTTTTTGTGCAGCGGCAGGCTCACCTGGTCCAGCTCGAGAGCGATCAAGGGGCCTGCCTTGAGATCCAGGAGCTTCGCCCGGTAGACCAGAAAGCCCTCTTCTTCCAGCCTGGACTTCAGCTTCCTCTGCACGCGCGAGAGCCTACCCTTAAAGGCGTCGGTGGGTACGCGAGCTCTGCTCTCCGCCTTCACGAAGAGGAAAGCTCTCGCCGTGAGAGCTTCCCGGAGCATGTTCTCGTCGAAAGCTACTCTGGGAGGCTCAAGGAAGCAGCAGAGGAGGTCTTCTTTCTGCGCAATAAGTCGAGCGGCGGCAACTAGCTTAAGGAGCGCATCCCTCGTGACCGCCGCAGCAGCATTCCTCCTGCGGTCCACGGGATCAAGAACCACTAATGGCGCTCCTTTGAACTTCAGGGCCTCCTCGGTGAAGGGTATGAACACCCTCCCGGGCCTCCACCTGACGACGTCGTCGAGGAGCCGCCGCAGGCCCCCGTAGTATATCACGAGGAGCTCAGCCAAATACCCGGAGAAACCCCCCACCCAGGTCTCTGCCCCGTAGATTCTCAAGTTCTTCAGCAGCCTTTTAAACACCCTGATATCCCTCTTGAGAGCCGGGTTTCTGGAGAGAGCCTCCCTCACGTAGCTCGTGTGGAACGGTGTCCTGTCGACCGGGGACACTATGTGCTCCGGGGAGCTCGCATAGTACGCGGGTACTACCTCCACCTCGAACTCCCGCAGTTTCAGGACGTAGTAGGGGTGGGAGGCGTACCTCGTTTCAAGGCTTGCTCCAAGCTCGTCGGCTGCACGCTCGGATATGCTCCCTGCGAGCTCTCGAAGCCCCTCGGTGCTAACTCCGCTGTCGAACAGTATGAACACGTCCAGGTCAACGTCGTCCGGCAGCCAGGTATCCCTCGCGAGGGATCCTTGGAGCTCGACAGCTTTCACAACACCGGAGAGGTTGAGCTGCTCCACAGCCCTCCTTAAGGCCGCTATCACCTCAGCAGCCTTGCGCTCCAGGGAGCTTCGCTGCTCCTCGCTAGGCTCTAACCTGCTAGCAACCTGCTCCAGGCAGGAGGGAAGAGCTCCCGTGTCCCCGCTACTCGAGCACATACCTCTCAATTACCGTGTAAATGGGACCCCTAGGGGTTAAGTCGCTCTTAAACAAGTAGAAGGCATCGACGGCTTGCCGGCCGAAGACGGCCTCGGCGAGGTTCTCCATAATCCTCCGGGCCTCTGGAGGCGGGGGTGCTTTCAGCCTAGCTATCGTCAAGTGAGGAGTGAAGGATTCCTCTGAGCCCTGCTGGGAGCCTAGCTTCAGCGAGTCCACAACATGGGAGACGAGACTCGCAAGCTGTGAGAGCTCAGCGGAACCCTCATCCACCCCGAGCCAGATCACCCGGGGGCGCGAAATACTTGGAAAAGCCCCAACCCCCCTGACAAGCATGCTAAACCGTTTGTAGCGAACCTCCCGCAGCTTCTGCCTGAGTGCCTCAACCTTCTCAGCGGGTATTTCCCCAACGAACCTGAGGGTTATGTGAAGGTTCTCCGGCTCGACGAACTTGGCCTTGAGCCCAGCCCTCTCGAGATCCTCCTGAAGCTGCTTCACCCTGGCGACGAGTGAAGCCTCGTCAACTTTGACCGCTATGAACACTCTCAGGAGAGCCCTCGCCCGTGCCATCCAGCCACCGCTTGATCTTCGCGCAGCCCGAAATATCTATTTCACCGTAAACACAGCGCCGGAGAAGGGGGCAAAGGAAGCATGGCACCTCCTCGAGAAAGTGAGGTATCTCCACTCCTCCTTCTGTCCTCTCAACCGCCCTGACCACGTAGCTTTTCCTACCCTTGTGGACAACCTCCTCCCGAACCACCAGTCCCTGTCTCTCTAGCTGTCGCAGGATCCTCATGCCCACCCTGCTGTCTATCCCTAGCTTCCTCCACAAGTCCCGCTGCATAATGCCCGTGTCCCCAGCCTCCCTGATCGCCTCGTACAACTTCCTCTCCATTATCTCGTACTTCACCGAGTGCTCTTCTAAGCGCTCGACATCCTCTTCGGCCGTGAAAGCCCTCTGCCGCGACGGCATTACAGCACCACTCCTAACCAAAAGAGGTGTAAAGCCCGAATTTATTGTTGCCGCATCTCTCGGAATGTGAAAGCAAATAAGGGCTTGTGCGGGTGGAGCTCGGGGAAGAGGCTTGGACGGGCACTTCATGGTCTTTGCGATAGGCCCTGCCGGCTCTGGTAAGTCCACGTTTACGTCGAGCTTCAGGGACTGGCTGGTGCCCCAGAACGTCCCGGTGACCACTCTCAACATGGACCCCGCTGTGGAGGAGCTCGCCTACCTGCCAGACATAGACATCAGGGAGTATGTCTTCGTGAGGAACATCCAGGAGAAGTACAAGCTAGGACCTAACGGGGCTATCATAGCCTCCGTAGACCTCTCGGTGGAGTACCTGGGGGAGGTAAACAAGCAGGTGGAAGAGTCACCGGAGGGCTATGTGCTTGTCGATACCCCCGGCCAGATGGAGATATTCATGTACAGGCAGAGCGGGGAGATCATCACGAGCACGCTGTGTAGTGGCAGGAAGTGCTCCGCCGTCGTCGTGATGGACGCCACGATAGCAACCTCGCCCTCAGACTTCATCTCCCAGGTCTTCCTAGCAGCTTCCTCGTACTACAGGCTCAACCTGCCCATGGTTGCTCTCTTGAACAAGATAGACTTGCTCTCGCAGGAAGAGCGGGAGAAACTAGAGGAGTGGATCTCGGACATAGTCTCCTTGGAGGAGCACTTCCTGTGGACGAGGACTTCGCGCCTAAGTACCTTCACGAGCTCTGTCCTCAGGCTTCTGCACGACTTCATGCAGATCGTGCCCTTCATCCCAGTATCCTCCAAGACAGGGGAGAACTTCGAAACCGTCTACTTCTTCCTGCAGCAGGTGTACATGGGTGGGGAGGACTTCGAGCTTCCAGAAAAATTCAGGGGGGCATAGCTGAAAGCTACCCCAGGCGGGGCAGGGCTAATCCGCGGAGCTCCGCCTTAGTTGCCCGTGCTAGGTCAGGAACTCGAGTATCCTGCTTACAGAGGGCGCCGCAGTAATGTACCTCCCCACCACGTAGATGTCAGGCTTGAAGAACACCTCCACAGCCCTCTTGGAGTCCGGTGTCAGGCCGCCTGCTATTGCAACCCGGACTCTGGGCTCACGCTCCCTCAGCTTGCTCACGATTGACGCCAACTTCTCAAAGTACTCAGTAGAGGCGGCCCCCTCATCCACCCCCCTATGGAAGCTTACTATTAGACGCTCCGCTGGAAGACCAGCCTCCGAAGCGGTGCTCACAACCTCGCCGAGCAAGGGCTCAGCCCTCTCCAGGCTTACCCCTAGGAAGTCCACCGACACCTCTCGGCCCATCTCGACCGCAGTCTCCATTACTGCCCTGATAGTGCTCCGCGGGGCAAGCGCTAGCACGGTGGTTGCATCTGCGCCACTCGTGTAAGCGAGGCTGGCCTCCAGCCGGCCGACGTCCGCGGTCTTCATGTCGGCGAGAAGCTTGACCTGGGGGGCTGCAAGCCTCATCTTGGAGATAATCCCTACTCCGCAGGCTTTGATCAAGGGGGTCCCGGCCTCGAGTATCACCCTGTCCATGGGCAGCTCACCGCTCTGACAGGCAGAGCCAATAATTCCCGCGATTCTCAAGGCCTCCTTCTCGTCGACCACATCCACCGCTATCTGGACAGCGGCTTTCCCGACCACGTTTAATGCAGGCCTGCAGCTAGGCAAAAATCTTAACGCGCAGCACCCCCCTAGGCTTCGGGCATCCATGCCTGCGCGGTTGCGAAGCGAAGCGTCCCAGAGGGGTTAGAGCCCTTTCGTGTACCCTGATGCCCAGCAGAGTGGGCCAGAAGTATCGAGCACCACGCTGAAGTCAGAGGTGGCGCAGCGCTAACGCGCTACATTCGGCTCGGGGGCTCTATGCCGAGTAGGTTCATGCCGTTGCGTAGTGTGATCTCAACCATCTTCACCACGCTCAGCCTTGAGAGAATCTTACCCTCCGTCGGAGCCCTTAACACAGGGTTAGCATCGTAGTACCTGTTGAACTCCGAGGCTAGCTGGTTGAGGTAGGAGGCGAGGAGATCCGGCCTCATTGCGTCAGCTGCTCTGGAGACCACTTCTGGGAAGTCCCCAACAAGCAGCACGAGCTCACGCTCCTCCTCCCCTACATCTCTTACCTCAGGCTTCTCGATTGTGTAGCCCTGCTCCGCGGCCTTCCGGAGAATGCCCAGCGCTCTAACGTAGGAGTACTGGACGAAGGGGCCGCTGTTCTGCTCGAAGTCTAGCACTCGCTCCCAGGTGAAGCTCAAGGTCTTGGAGGGCGACGTGGTCAAAAAGAAGAACTTCAGCGCGCCAATGGCTACCTTCTCGGCGTCCTCCTCCCCGCCCAACCCCCTCTTCCTTATCTCCGCCCTGGCCCTCGCCACAGCTTCCTCTATCAGCTCGTCCACCGAGACGTACACGCCTCTCCTACCCGACATCTTCATCCCTGGGAGGTTCACCATCTCGTAGGAGAAGTGCACCAGGCGCTGACCCACGTCCTTATGGCCTAGTGCGTAAAGGGCTAGCCTCAGCTGAGCCTGAGCAAGCGTTTGCTCACTAGCTATAACGTTCACTACGAGGTCTGCCTGGGACAGCTTCCACTCTGAGTAAGCAATGTCCCGGGTGACGTACAGCGTCGTGCCGTCGGAGCGCGTAAGCGTCAGGGGCTGTATGGCCAGCCCTTCTGGGATGTTCGCTAGCCTCCGAACGCTGGGATCCGCTGCTAGCAGATCAGCCCGAAAAACGAGCACCCTTCCCTTCTCCTCAACAAGCCCCGTGCTTTTTAGTCTTCTTATCACGTCTTCCACAGCCCCGCTCCAGACTGTGATCTCGCTCTCCCAGTCCCAGCTGTCGAACTTTATCCCCAGCCTGTCCAGAGTCTGCTTTATTCCCTCGAGGCACCTCGTCACAGACTTCCTAACAATCTCGACAGACCGTGGGTCGCGCGCCTCATACCCGAGAGCAATGCTTCTAGCCAGGGACTCGAGGTCCCCTCCATGCTCCTCTGAGAGTCGGACCAGCCTCTCGAAGACCTCTGGTAACCTCTCCCGCAGCTCCTGGAGCCTGGCCAGCAGCTCTGAGATCCTCGCATTTATAGCTGCCACACGCTCCGGGCTGCTGGCTGAGCTGAGCTCCTTCTTGAGGCTGTGTACCTCCACGAGCAAGTTAACCATTGTGTACACCTGGCCCACGAAGTGGTCTGGCTTCCCCGAGTCCAGGTCCCCCACCGCGCTGTAACCCAGCGACGAGAAAGCCACCTGCAGCCCCACATCGTCAATATAGAAGTGGGCCTGCACTTCGTGCCCCCTGGCTCGGAGCAGCCTGACAAGCGCGTCACCGAGGATCCCGTTCCTCAGGTGGCCTATGTGCAGCGGGTGAACAGGGTTCGCGCTGACATGCTCCACGATCACCCGCAGCCTCCTCTCAGCAGGTACACGCCCGTACTCTTCGCGGTACGCAAAGACTGAGCCCGCGACCACAGGCGCGTACTCGGCTAGGTTCACCCTGAAGTTGAGGAACGAGTTCGCCATCTCGAAGGAGGACAGCAGCGGTGGCAAGGGCTCGCTCCTCAGCGAGGACAGCAGCTCACGCGCGTCAACAGCTCTAGCGGCAAGAATCTTCTGAAGGGGCACTGACACATCACCAAACTCCCGCCTCTCCCTCCTAACCTCCAGCACTTGCCCTTCTCCAGCAGCGCCCACCCTCTCCAGAGCCCTCAGCGTGAACTCCTTAACCTGCCTCTCGAGCACTTTCCACGGGTTCCTAGGAGGGCTCTCCAAGCAGGCACCCCCACGCCTACAACCGCTCGCGCTTAAAAGCGATGCGCGCCCGCTAAGGGGAAAAGTAAATTACTTAGCCCGCCTCTCTGAAGGCTGAGAAAGGGCCCGTCGTCTAGTGGCAGGATGCCGCCCTTACAAGGACTACAACTCCCTAGGAGCGGCGGTGGTCCCGGGTTCGAGTCCCGGCGGGCCCACCATGCTGAGCTTCTCCACCGCTCATAAAAGCTAAGACGCTGAAGTGCGCGACAAAATTTAAGGAGGCCTATGACGCTGGGGGCGCGCGTGAGCAGCTCCAAGGCTGTAATTGTAGCCCCAACCTACCTTTACGTCAGAAGCAGGGCGCCGAGCGAGGATCCTCCCCTCGACCTGGCCTTCGGCAAGGCGCTAGACGTAGCGATCTCCCAGTTCAACTACTACTCGCGCCGGAGCTGGAGGCCCCTCCTCCGCCAGGCTCAGAGGTGCGCCATGGCCGTCCTCAGGCAGGAGCTGAGGCGCCTGGGCGTGGAGGTGGGGCGCGAGGAGCTGGATGAGGCTGCGAGAAGGCTTTGGCGGATGCTGGCGGCGTGGTCGAGAAGCCCCTACACGAGGTTCCTAAGGCCGAAGACCCACGTGCTCGTTTTCATCGACAAGGAGCAGGAGTTCATCGGGGCACTCTATGCCCAGCCTGACCTAATGGACCGTATCGCGAGAAGGTTCTACGAGGTCAAGAGCTTCGACATAGAGGCGAGGCCGAGAAAGCACGTGGAGCTTCAATCCAAGATCTTCTCGCTGCTGGGCCCCCTGTACCTAGTCTACTTCGTGGAGGTCGGCGGGCTGTTCCAGCTCCGAGAGAAGGAGGCCAGCCCTGACACCGCGATCATCGACGACGTAGTAGTGTTCCTGAGGGAGAGGCCAGCTGGCTCCGAGACCCTGAGCCTCAACTACCTGCTCGAAAACTACCCCTATAGGGTGTACACGCGCGATGAGGGCGGTTGGAGGGCGCAGTGAGGCTTAGAGAGGTTCAAGAACTCCCTGCTGGTGCGGCCGCCGGGATTCGAACCCGGGATCTGCGGCTTGGGGGGCCGCCATCCTACCAGGCTAGACTACGGCCGCCCGGCAATGATTAAGAGGAATTGGTGCTTTAAGCTTTTCCTGCGCGCACCTACGGGCGGGAAGAGCACCCTCAGCAAAACGCATTTTAAAACCGAGGATGATAGGGGTTGACACACATGAGCGGGGTCTCGGGGGTTGAGCGCTTCCTGCTAGCGTACATATACTACGAGTACGGTGGGAAACTGTACTTTCAGGCTGTAGGGGGGGAGGCTGCTGAGAGCTTTCTCGCAGAGTTCATAGCAGAGGATTTTGTGCCCAGGAGCAACCCCAACTTCTCCAAGGTGAGTGAGGGGTTCGCAGGCGCGCTGAGGAGCTTGCGGGAAAAGGGCTTGGTGGTGATGAGGGGCTTCGAGGTCACTCTTACAGAGGAGGGGAGGCGGCTGGCATCCTCCGTGCCTCGGGAGGAGTACAGCGAGGTGAAGAAGAAGTTCAGGCAAACTAAGTGAGCCTGCTCTGGCTTACTTGGCCGAGAAAATGTACTCCTCCTTTTCGGGGTCGAAGCTGCGGCTGATCAACCCCTTGCTTAGAAGAGATGTTACCGCGCTGTAAAAGGCGGCGGGTTTTATGCCCGAATCCTTGGACCACTTGTAGAGCTCGCTCTTCGTGACACGGCCCTTCCTCCTGATGTAGCTCAGCACCATCCTTTCAACCTCCTCCGACAGGAGTGGCTGGGGGGCTGCGGGCTGCTCGGAAGGCTGGCCGAAGAAGCGTGTGAGGTCTGTGGTGGGCTGAGGCTTGGGCTCCTCCTTCCTGACCCTGCGGGACATGACACGCTCAGCAACACTATCCGTGGGGCTTCTTAATATTGACGACGCGCAGCTATACTATGACGACGGAGCCGCCCTTAGCCTGGCCGGGTGGCGGCACTCTGAAGTAAGCGATGAAGCGGTTTCGCTTTCCATGCCTCCTTACGATCTTTCCCACGAACTTCCTCCCGGTGACGGGGTGCACCCACACGACCTTCTTCCCGATGATCGCGCTGATATCCTTCCCCGCACCCTCCACCTCGATTATCAGCTGCCTCGGATAGTACCTGTTGCCACCCAGCCTGTGGCCAACTATCCTGCCTTCCACGCTGATCACCGTTAGAAAATCCTACCTTCCTCAGGGGGAAATTACTTTTTCTCCTTGACTGTTTTCGCGGCGCGCAGCTCCTAATGCTCGGGAAGAGGTTTTCCAGGGTTAAAGCTACCCGCCGAGAAGAGCCACATTCCCAGAGAACTTCAAGCCGTCTATGAGCCTCAGAGTTAGCTCCGCGACCTCCCTATCGACAACCTTCCTCAGCTGCTCATCCTCCTTGTATAGCTCGACGAGACTCTCCCTGAACACCCTCCTCCCATCTACCCTCAGGTTCAGCGCGACGAACGAGTAGTGCCTGAAGACTTCTGCGTGCAGCGGGTAGGTATCCCCCTTCGACGCGAGAGCCTCATACTCCTCCAGCTGCCTGGCTAGGGTATCCGAGTAGAGCTCCTTCCTCCCTCGTACCTGGTCCCTTAGGAAGTCTATGACGGCCTGGTACAGCTCCTCGTAGAGCCTCCTCGCCCTGCTACCGGGTGGCTGGCGGCTGAGAATGCTCAGCAGGAGCTCGTAGTACACACCTGAGATCTTGTACTTGAGCTTCCTCCCGGTAGCCTCCAGCAGCACCTCGTAGACGCCCTGACCCTTCCCACTCCAGGGGCTGCTCCCGCTACCGCTGTGGAACGAGAGTAGTGCTCCGTAGCTGCGCGCAACCGCAGCGAGCCTAGCTACGCGGCCACGGAGCTCGCCGAGGTCTCCTCTGTAGTCTGCGCGCTTCTCGAAGCCCACGTTCGGTGCCACGAAGTCGGGCTGCAGGCCCTTGAGCCTGAGCTCCTCCATCAGGAAGAGGAGCTCCTCAGGTCTCGTGGGGTGAGGGGTTTCGTCGAACGCTATTTCGAACCCGACTTGCCAGTCGACGTGCTTCCTCACGATCTGGTAGAGCTTATCGAGCACCTCTAGCGCCCTGCGCAGCTTCAGAGCTATTCTCGCCGCCTCGCTCTCGCGCAGCCTTACCTCGAAGAAGCTGCCGTCCTCGGCTATGAACCTACGGGGCGTTGTGTAGCGGCGGAGAAGGCTTGCACTGTCCTCGTAAGCCTGCTCCAGCAGGCTTATGGCCTCGTAGTCGCTCAGCCTCTCCGCGCTGTAGTCGATGTAGTCGCAGGAGTCCAGCGTGAAGAAGTTAATGTAGCCCGTTGAGGCTGCCTCCTTGACCTCCTCCTCGACGTAGCTCAGCGCCTCATCGAGGCTGCCTGCTCCAGCGTGGCTGGCGCGAGCCCCGCTTATTCTCTTCACAGCCTCTGCAGAGGAAGTCACTGCAGCTAGGTGATCAGCTTCTATCTCAACCACGACCTTAAACTTCCTCGCCGCCTCGACCGAGGCTGAGATGTACTGCCTTATCGAGGTGCCAGTGTGCCCCCTGGTGATCTCGAAGGCTCCAGGGGGCGCGTTGATAACTCTCTCGGGGGCCGTCTCCCGGTGGTAAGACAGCATGAGCCCTGCCGCAGTTCCCGTGGACTTGAGGGCCCTCATTATGCCTTCGAGGAAGATCTCCGGTATCCTCACCCCAAATGCTGGGTGGTGCAACGGGCCCAGGTACCTGGGGGTGTTCACGCGAAGGGGAGTAGAAGGAGCCATATATCTTTGCTAGCCCTTACGCGCGCTAGCTGGGCAAGGCTCTCTTCAGCAGGCCTCTTCTCTCAAGCTCCAGAGCAACCCTGCGCACGACTCCCCTCACAAGGGGCCTTAGGCTCAGCCCTCCGAGCTTCACTGCGGCTCTCCGGATGCTCTTCTCCTTAGCGAGCAGGCCCGGTATCTCCTTGCCCTCCTCGGACAGCTCAACTCCGGACGTGAGCGCGAGCTGAGCCACTTCAGCGGGTGTAAGCGCGTAGGGCCAGGAGTGCTCCTCCTCAGCCAGTGGGGGATCGTACCTCTCCACCCACTCGAAGCCAACCACGTAGACGTAGCTGTCATCCCTGAGGTGCGGGTAGTGCTTCTTGAGCGCTGCCTTCAGCTCGTCGACAGACTTGAAGCCGTCCTGGGCGGCCTCCTCCTCGCTTATATCCCTCAGCCTTTTGGCCTTCACGCTTAGGATGCGCACCTTGCCGAAGATCATCCCCTGGCTGTGAACGAGCGCGATGTCCCCCGGCTTGAGGTTCGGCCTCCTCGCCCTAATCGTGAGTCTCTTCTCGCCCTTTAGCAGCTTGTCGATGTAGAGCCTAGAGAACATTATGTGCTTGAGTTTCGGCATCGTATCGCGAGCGGCTACACCTCCAAGCTAATTGAAATCTCGGGGAACTCCGGCACCTTCCTCTGGCCCTCTCCCTGCGCGTGCACGACGACCTCGTCTATTCTCAGTGTGCCCCTGAGGTCTTCGGCGAGGGTCTTCACAAGCTCGGCCCTGTCCCCAGCGTAGACGTGCAGCGTCTTGACCCTAGCACTGAGGGGCAGGCGCGCGTCGTGCTTCGCTCTCCTAGCCTCGGCTATCAGGGCCACTGCGAGGGCGCCGACCTCAGCCGCTTTCTCATCGTAAGCAGGAGGCTGAGGCCACGGGGAGACAGTAATGCTGGGCCAGCCCTCCCTGTCCTTGAAAACCAGGGAGTATATCTCCTCCGCGAGATGAGGGGCGAAAACCGAGAGCATCTGAAGGGTCTTTAGGAGGACTGTGTAGAGAGTAGAGTAGGCAGCCTTATCGCCGCTGGAGAGCCTGTACTTGATCGCTTCCAGGTAGTGGTCGCAAAGCTTGTGCCACGTGAACTCTACGAGCTCCTGCGCTGCCTGCTGGAAGTTGTACTCCTCCAGGTGCCTGGTGACGGAGGATATTGTTCTCGAGAGCTCCCCGAGGATCCAGTGGTCGATGGGCTTCAGCTCCGCAGCCCCGAGCTCCTCAAGACTCAGAGCTTTCTCTCCGGTGAGGTAGGCGCTGGCCAGCCTGGCCGCGTTCCACACCTTCACGAGGAAGCGGTGGGCGTAGTCAACACCTTCCCACGAGAACCTGACGTCCTGCCCGGTAGCCGCGGCCAGAGCCACCCACAGCCTGAAGCTGTCCGCTCCGTACTTCTCGAGAACCTCCCGTACGGCCACGTAGTTCCCGTAGCTCTTGTGCATCATCCTGCCGTCGGTGCCCCGAACCATGCCGTTGATGAGCGCCTCCTTGAACTGGCTCTTGCCGAAGAGCGCGACACCCCTCAGTATCAGGTAGTAGTCCCATGTGCGGATGATATCGTACCCGTTGGGCTGGAGGTCGGCGGGGAAGAGCCTTTCATCCATGGCATCGGGCCAGCCCGCGTGCACTGCGGCCGTGATGCTGGAGTCCATCCACGTGTCCATAACGTCCCTCTCGCCCCGGAGCCTCCTGGACCCGCACCTAGGACACCTGTCGAAGGGTGGTGGGTCGAAGCGCGGGTCTATGGGCAGCTTGTCCTCACTCACCACGAGCTCCGCGCCGCAGTCCTCGCAGTAGTAGACCGGTATGGGTGTCGCGAAGAGCCTCTGCCTGGATATGACCCAGTCCCAGTCGAGGCTCAGTACCCAGTTCTCCAGCCTTTTGTACATGTAGTCGGGTATCCACCGGACCTTCCTGGCCTCTTCGAGAACCTTCCCAGCCAGCTCCTTGGATTTGACGAACCACTGCTTCTTGGGTAGAATCTCGACTGGAGTGTGACAGCGCCAGCACGTACCCACGGTCGTCGAGATGCTCTCAACCTTCACTAGAAGACCTCTCTCGCGCAGCTCCTCCGCGACCCTCCTCCTCGCCTCCTCCACTTTCAACCCCTTAAGGAAGCCCGCGTTCTCGTTCATCACCCCGTGGTCGTCGATGGATATCACCACTGGGAGAGAGTACTTCTTCTGCCACCTCACGTCGCTCTTGTCCCCGTAGGTGCACACCATCACAACCCCTGTGCCGAAGTTCGGGTCCACGCCCTCGTCAGCTAGTATCGGCACTTCCCTCTCGAAGAGCGGTACCACAGCGTGCTTACCGACGAGCCCGGTGTACCTTCTGTCATCGGGGTGGACGAGCACCGCAACACATGAGGGGAGGAGTTCTGGCCTCGTGGTGGCTATGACCAGGTCCTCTCCCGTCTCCTTGACCCTGAACTTCACGTAGTACAGGAGCTTGCTGGTGCTCACATACTCTACTTCCGCCTCGGCTATGGCGGTCTCGCACCTGGGGCACCATATGACTGGGTGCTCAGCCCTGTACACGAGTCCCTTCTTGTACATCACGACGAAACTGTACTGGGTTCTGCGCCAGTAGTCGGGGTCCATGGTCATGTACTCCGTGGACCAGTCGATGCTGAGGCCCAGCGCCTTGAGATCCTTCCTCATCTCCTCTATCCACTTGAGCGTGTACTCCCTGCAGAGCCTGAGGAACTCCTCCGGCTGAAAGTCGCTCTTCCTCTTTCCAGTGGTCTTCTCGACCCTAACCTCCGTGGGCAGCCCGTGGCAGTCCCACCCTTGTGGGAAGAACACGTTGTAGCCGCGCATCCGCTTGTAGCGAGCCACGAAGTCTATGTAGACGAAGTTGAGGGCGTTGCCCACGTGGAGCTCGCCGCTGGGGTAGGGTGGGGGGGTGTCTATCGAGAATGTGGGCCTGGTCCTGTCGCTCCTGTCGAACCTGTATACGCCCAGGTCTTCCCAGGCTTTCTGCCACTTGCTCTCCACGGCTTTGACGTCGTAAACCTTGGGGATGCGCGGCTCCATCGCGAGCGACCTCAAGCTTCACCCTCCGTGCAGATAAAATTTTCCTCTTCACCCAGAGTTTTATCCACGTCGAGACGAGGCGCGCGTTACAGCACCCGTTATCCGGGCGGTGAAATTTCCCCTCTTGAGCTACAAGTACTCAAGCTCCCTCAGGAGCTCTGCTGGAGCTTCCACGGAGTGCGCCTCGAGAACCTTAGCGGCGAAGTAGGGGTCAGGCGCCGCCCCTTCAAACTCCACAGCATCCCTTCCATCAACCTGTATGACTATCTTCGGCACAGCGTACACCCCGTACCTGTCTGCGAGATCGGAGAACTCAATTGCCTCTATCATGTCCCCGTATATGTTCTTGTTAATCATCGCGAACTTGTGCGCCGTGCGCACAGCCAGGGGGCAGTAGGGGCACGTCGGCGTGACGAACACCATTATCCTGGTGGGTCTCCTCACGTACTGCTTCAATGCGGACGCTACTGCCGGCGAGACCTCAGGGCGTCCTGTCGAGGCATCCAGAACGTCCTCGACGAGCGCGCCGAACTCGTGGCCAGCGGGTATGCCGAAGTATCTTATGTTCCACTCGTCAACCCCGTGGATCAGGATTGCCGGGTAGAGGTCTATATTGTACTTCCTCGCCTCCTCGCTCCCGCGGGTGTGCCTTGACACCTCAACCCTACCGCCCGAAGTAGCGGAGAGGAGCTCTAGGATTTGCTCTATATCCTCGCAGTACATGCACTCGGCGCTGGGATCCGTGAAGAAGAGTAGCCGCACCTTAGACTCCAGCTTGGCGAAAACCCTCCTTAGCTCTTCGACGAGCTCCTCGTCGTACTCCACAGGCATGCCTTTCCCCCGTGTCAGCTCAAAGGCTAGATAAATAGTGTTGTACCCGAAGTTGTACCTATCAAGATTTTGTCAGGTCTCCTCAAGGCGAAGATGCCGTTCTCGAAAACACCCGGGATGAGCTTCAACCGTACCTCCTCCTCCCGCCAGTCCACCACGCCCTCGAGCACCACGTCCAGAACAATGTTCCCGTTATCGGTCACCACGGGTCCCAGCTTGCCGCCCCCCGACGCTCGCACGCGCACGTCTTTTACTTCCGCCAGCTCTCTGAGCCTTCTCGCCACCTGACGAGCCGCCATAGGGTGCACTTCTAGGGGTACGCTGACCACGGCGGGTGCCGTTTTAGCTACTTTAGTCTCATCCACTATCACCACGAACTCCTTGGAGAAGTAATCGACGACTTTCTCCCTGAGGTGCGCGGCACCACCACCCTTGATCAGCGACCTGTCAGGCAGTACCAGGTCCGCGCCGTCCACGGCGAGGTCCGGGGGATCCTCGCCTAGGGGCACTTCCCTAAGCCCCTTGCTGGCAGCATAGAAGCTGGTATCCAGGGAGGTTGAGCAGAAGGTCACCGAGATGTTCTCCTTCTGAACCTTCTCTGCCAGAAGGTCTATGAAAACTCTCACCGTGGAGCCACTGCCTAGCCCCAGTAGCATCCCATCCTTCACTAGCTCGACGGCCGCCTTCGCTGCAGCCAGCTTCCCAGCCTCAGAAGCCCGGCTGCCCACGCGCGGAATCGTAAATGTTTGGCTTTTGTTGGTGTCGCACCCCCTCTACTATGCGGAGTCGCATGAAGGAAGAGCAGTGGAGCAGCTGGCCTTTAATGGAGGAGGAGGTTCTGGTTGTCGAGAGCGAGGAGGGGTTCGTCTTCAACCTACCCTTCTCGCTGTACAAGAGGCTCTCAGCGGAGGTGGACCTCGAAAAGGAGGGGGTGCAGCCCAAGGTGATACGCGACATGTTTGGGAACAAGAGGACACTACTGAGAACAGATAGGAACAAGGGCCTAGAGATACGGGCGTGGCTATCACTGGTGGTTAGCGAGAAGCACAACAACTACTTCATCACGGAGGTAGAGGAGCTCAGGGCGCGGAAGAAAGAAATATAGGGGGTTGGGGGGCAGGCACACGGATGCTGAGGCGTGTAAGGGCGGACGCGTGAAGACACGAACCCGTCTGAGGGTTTCTCGCTATGCCCTGCGGCTGCAATGCCCTATTTGTGATCGAGGTTCTCGAGCCCTTTGTGAGCAGGTGGATGTTCCTCGAGATACAGCACGTAAGCAGGCTTGTTGGCTTCGAGAACCTGTGGATAACCCGGGTTAGGGAGGTGCGAGAGAGAGCTGCTCGCGCGGGTAGCCTCCAGGGTTTACCGTGAGAGCGTGGTAGAACTGGAGGAAAAGCTCACCCACGAGTACGGCAGGCTGATAGTTCTGGACCCCAGCGCCGAGGAGCCCCTGTCACCCGGGGACTTCCCTGGGGGAAGAGCCGTGGTTGTAGTGGGCGGCATAATGGGCGCCCACCCGCCGCTGGGCCGCACCAAGAGCGAGCTCACAAAGAAGCTGAGAAAGCCCATCCCCAGGAACCTGGGGAAGCTCCAGATGACCATAGACGGTGCCGCCTTCGCTGCCAGAGAGATTTGCAGCGGCAGAAGGCTGCAGGAGCTGGAGCTGCTGCGTGGGTTAACGATACACACGAGGTGGGGTACGCTGCACCTGCCCTACGCGTACCCCATGAAAGACGGCATGCCCGTGATAGCCCCGGGCGAGATAGACTACGTCCTCCTGGAGCTGGAGGACGAGGAGAGCACTATGGTGAGAGGGAGGCGCACGGACATCTGTGCTACTTTCAGAGAGGTCGCGGCTTCACGCGCTCCACGGTGATGAGGTCCGTCGCCCCTGCCCTCCTGCCGGCAGTGAACACTACAATGTCTCCGGAGCTAACGAGCCCCGCATTGATAGCGTGCTCGAGCATGTTCTCGAAGAGCGCGCTATCGCTCTTGGACAAGCCGGGGTGGTAGACAGGCTTCACACCCCGCAGCAGGTTGATATACCTAGCTGTGGGTGCTCTGTTTGTATAGACGTAGACCGGGATCTTGGGCTTGTACTTCGCCAGCCGCCTCGCGGTGTTCCCCTTCTCCGAGAACGCCAGCACCTTGCCAGAGAGCATCTCCGACAGCGTGACCACGCCCTGCGCGATGACATCATACGTGTCTTCGGGCCGTGGCTGCAGCCCCTCGCCCTCTTCCGGCATCCTCTCCGCCTCCGCTATTATCCTCTTTAGCCACCTCACCGCCTCCAGGGGGTAGCGCCCAGCAGCAGTCTCGCCAGCCAGCATCAGAGCATCAGCACCCATGCGAACCGCGGTGATTACGTCAACGACCTCTGACCTCGTAGGCAGAGGATTCTCGATCATGGACTCCAGCAGCTGCGTTGCCACGATCGTCGGCTTCCCAGCCGCTCTGGCTCTCCTCAGTATCTGCTCCTGGACCGCATATATCTGCTCGAGCTCGAAGTAGGCTGCTAGGTCTCCTCGAGCAACGAGCACGGCATCAGCAGCGCTCAACACCTCCTCGAGGCGCTCGACGGCGCTGCGGGTCTCGATCTTCGCCACGAGCCTGACCTCCTCGAAGCCCATGTCCTCTAACACCTCTCTAGTCCTGCTCACATCCTCTCCACGCCTCACAAAGCTCAGCGCAATCACATCGAAACCACGCTCTGCGGCGAACTTCATGTCCTTGAGATCCTTCGGAGTGGGAGAGGGCAGCGGGAACTCCTTTCCCTTAACAGCAACTGTCTTCCTAGGCTTCAGCACTCCGTCTACTAGAGCCTGCGCCAGGATCGTCTTGCCATCGTTCCTCAGGACCCTGAAAGCAAGCCTCCCAGCCTCTATGAGAATCAGGTCCTCCTCACTCGCAACCTGGAAGACGGGCTCCTCTACGGGCACGCACTCGCCACTCTTAACCTCGGGGAGGCAGAACGCGACCCTCTCGCCCGCCTTCACGGGGAACTCTTCAAACTCCCCAAGCCTGACAACAGGGCCTTGGAGGTCTGCTACCAGGGTCACTGGTCTCAGCGGGGTCTCATGGCCTCTGAGGAACTTCGCCACAAGCTCGAATCTCTCATAGTCAGCGTGAGAGAAGTTGAAACGAAACGCCTCCACTCCTTCTCGAAGCATTGCGGAGAGCATCTCCTCGTTCCACGATGAAGGACCCACCGTGACCACGATCTTCGTCTGCCTAGACACAGGAAGCACCCACACCGAGGGGCTATTTATGCACGTGCCCGGCTGCCGAGGCTGCTCCCTGCCCCACAGCCTGTGCGCTCTCCGCTAGAAGGCCGAGCAGGTAGATGCCCCTCGAGCTTTGCTCGGCCAGCATGCGAGCCTTCTCGTCCAGAGCCTCGAAAGCTCTGCCCTGCAGTTTGGGTGGCCTGCCAGGGCTCCTGGAGCGCAGCCGCTGAAGCTCATGGGCCACCTCCTGCACGCTCTCCAGCCCCGCCAGGCCGACTCTCGCGAGAGCATCGGGGCTCATCTCCGCCAGGATGCTTTCCAGGGATAAGCCGCTGGCGCCCAGCAAGCCCTCCATCAGTGGCTTCACGTCCACGACTAGACCCATCTGGACGAGCCCGCTCACCAGAGCCGCCTGGAAGGTCAACCCAAGCTTGTGCAGCTCCTCCCTCACCCTCTCAAGGTCGTAGACGTACACCCTGTAGCCGCTGTTCAGAAGCTCTGTCAGGGCCTGCTGAACCTTCTCCTCGCCCTCCACCTTGAACAACGACTTCCGGTAGCGCCCGACAACTGCCGACTCACCGTCAAACAAGGCTACGTACCCGATCGCGAACTCCTCGTCGTCCGACAGCGGGACTCTCACGACATCCACGGCTACTCTCCTCAAGTGCCTCCCAGGAGCCGGTACGTACCACTCTCTGCCGCGTAGCGCCAGCCTCAGCCTGTCCCTGAGGAGTATGTACTCCACAACCCTCTTTGCAAGCTGCTTCGCAACGCCCCAGTCACCACCCAGGGCCAGCCACTCCACGTGCGCCTCCTCATCCCTCTCCAGGAGGTATATCTCCGCGAGCTCTGAGGGGTTGTACTCGTCGAGCTCTGCGTAAACCCTCTGCCAGTCGAGCTTTTCCAGGTAGCCCGCGCACTCCTCCTCCCAGAGGATGAACACCTTCCTCCCGCCCACGCTGGTGATCGAGTAGGAGAAGGTCCAGAGGGGGAGCCGCCTGCGCTCCCTCAGGAAGACGTTGAGGAACGCTAGCCCTAGCCTGAGCTTCCTCAGGTCCTCCCGGTAGTCCACCTCGAAGGCCTTACCGTACGTGAAGTCGCTGTACTTGCCGGCGGTCAGCGCGGGGACTTCTATCACCCTTCGGTCACGGAGCACAAGGGTCCCGAGGCTTGTCTCCACGAGCCTGCCTCTCTCAGACTCGATGTACCAGAGGACCTTGTACGGGAACTTGTAGTACATGCCGAAGCCCTCCGAGGGAGGTATAACGTTGGACACAGCCTCGGAGCGCAGCTTGCCGCGGGCGTAGTCCGCGAAGAGCGAGGAGCGCTCACCCCACAGGGACTTCACTCTCCTGTACTCCTCTATGGCGTACGCCAGGGCGTCGTGGCGCGCAAGGATGGACTCCCTCAAAGGCTGCTCGACAATCTTCCTCACAACTCTCCCCGAGGAGCCTCCGAGCAGTAAGGAGACTACTACCCCGTCGCTCGAGTAGTCGATGCAGCCCACCTGGAACTTCTCGACGAGGTCGGAGAACGACACGTCCTCCAGGTACCTCTCCTCGCCGTCCTCACCTACAAAGACCCTCTTTATGCCGAAGGGAGGGGCGAACTCGTAGAAGTTGAGGTCGCGCCAGGCGGCCTTGCCCCTTCTCGTGAGCTGGCCGTCCCTGACCAGCCCCAGCTTCTCTAGGAGCTCGTACTCCTCCCGTGCGAGCTTCTGCCTCGAGAGGAGCTTGAAGAGCGTGTAGAACAGCTTCCCGTAGTTGTTCTCCTTATTCACCAGTGTTACCTCGAGGGGGGCGCTAACCCACTTCTCAAAAACCTGCACACCGCGGGACAGGAGCTCCCTGTCCCACAAGGTGGAGGGTATCACGACGGTCTCCGTGAAGGGGATGTCACGGCGCCTCCCCTTGCGGCCCTCCCTCTGCTTGAACTCGCGAACCTCCTCGGGAAGCCCCACGTGCACTATGCGGGCCACACTGCCGATGTCGACGCCCTGGGAGAGGGTTCTCGGCGAGAGCACGAGTCTTATTGTGCCGTCCCTGAGGCCCTGCTCGATCTCAGACCTCCGCGCCCTCGAAACAAGGTGGTGGTGCGCAGCCACCTTGCTGGACTTGCCCTCGGGCAGCGAGAACCTCAGCTTTCTGTATAGCTCCTCCGCCCTGTTTATACTACGAGTGAAGACGAGGGTCGCGTAATCATCGTCGACATAGGCGCTCAGTATCTCGATGGGGTCTACGTGGGGGCTGGGCAGCTCCACGCCGAGAGCCCTAAGGGCATCGACGACCTTCTGGGCTCTGGCCTTGAAGGCCTCGTAGCTCTCGAGGGCCTCTAGGACGTCGCGGCCAGCGCCTCCAGACTCGAGCAGCTTCTTGTAGCTCCTGCACTCCCTCCACAGCTCGCTCAGGTTCTTCCCTAGGACGAGTATCACCCTGTTCTCGCGCCTAAAGGGCTTCCCCGTGATAATGCCGCACTCCCTGCCCGTGACCTCTCTCAGGTACTCGCAGACCTCTTCCGGGTTGGCTAGAGCTGCCGTTAGTACAGCTACCTGGAGCCCTCTTTTCAGCTCTGCGAGCACTCTGATCATGGCGAGTAGCAGCGAAATCTCTCGAGGGGAGTAGAAGTCCAGCTCATCGACGACCAGCAGGTCCAGGAGCGGGAGCGTGGAGGATAGAAGGGAGCTAGAGGGCTTCACAGCGTACCTCTTCAGATCCATGAGCAGGAACGCCGGGTTGGTCACGACAATATCGCTGCTGGAAAGCAGTGCCTTGACCTGAGAGGTCTTGAACCCCTCTCTGGCGAGCCTTGTCCTCTCCTCGGAGTCTATCCGGGTCACCTTCATCCCAAGGCTATTCGAGTAGTCGGAGAGCCTTGACAGCTGGTCGTGGGCGAGCGCCAAGGTGGGATAGAGGACGAGCGTTTTCCTCCTATTCCTGAAGGCGTAGGCGAACCAGGCCTCGGTCTTGCCGCTGCCGGTGCCCGAGACGAGAACCAGGTTCCTTCCAGCCTCCAGGACGCCTATCGCCTGGAGCTGGTGCATGTACAGTCGTTCTCCCAGAAGCATGGCGAGCCTACCCACAGCGCTGGACACCCCTAAGACCTCGCTGAACGTGACCTCTGCTTGCTCGGGCTCTGATGGCGGCTCTACGAGGACGTGGAACTCGTAGCCGAGCCTGCGTAGCAGCTCCCGCGAGTCAAGCACCATGCCTACGAAGAGGCCTAATACCCGCGTTTATACCTCGCGCCGCGCGCATGGGCATTGATTTAAGGGAGGTGCTGGTTGCCACCACAAGTGATGGTCAGTTTTTGCTGTACAAGGGCTCAGAGCTAAAGTCTGACTACTTCTACTTCGGCGCAGGATAGCGGAGGTGGACAGAGCACTATCCAAGCTGGAGGGGGCTGACAGAGCTGTCCTCAGGGAGGGGCGCAGGCGGCTCTACGGGAAGAGGAGGGGGCGGAGGGGCCAAGCCTTCGCGAACACAGCTGCGCACCTGGCTCGCCTCACGCGCAGAGCAGCATATTTAACAAGCCTAAGCTTAACTCCGCTGTGCACCCACTGCTAGCGTGGCTCTACGAGGTAGCTCAGGGCATTGGGGGCTATCTGGGGATATTTGTTATATCAATCCTGGGGAACCTCATACCCTTCTTCCCGATACCCTACCTAGCGGTTGTGTACTTCTACGGAGCCCTGATCCCGGGAGCAAACCCCTTCACAATAGGCACCGTCAGCGGCCTCGGCGCAGCTCTCGGCAAGATGATTATCTTCCTGTCCAGCAAGTACTCTAGAAGGGTAGTTCTGAGCGAGGAGACCGCGGAAAGGTACGAGAAGCTGGGGAGAATGGTGGGGAACTACGGGGCGCTGGGGGTTTTCCTGTTTGCCGCAACTCCCTCACCCGACGACGCAGTGATAATACCTCTGGGGCTGATGAACTACAGCTCTGCGAAGTTCTTCGTGGCAGTCCTCCTGGGGAAGATAGTCGTCAGCATAGCCACGGTAACAGCAGGTATTCTCGTGTCACACCTAGGTGTGGACATTGTGGAGGGCTTCCTGTACTCACTGGTGCTGTTCATCGCAGTGATGGTGATCATGTACTACGTCGACTGGGAGAAGGTGCTGGCGACCATAGGCGAGGAGGGCTTCTTGGGCTTTCTGAAGAAGGTAAGGGCAGAGGGTCTCTCCCAGTTCCTCGTGAGGAAGACCTCCGCGAAAGACTGATTTAGCCCCACCCTCTGGACCCCCCGTGCAGGGCTTCAAGTACGAGGTGGTGGTTGAGAAGCTCGATAAGGCTCTCCCGCTGCCCCGCGAGCTGAGCGAGCAGGTAAAGGACGCTCTGGGGAATGTCTCCAGAAAAATGCTCAGCGAGATGAGGAAAGAGGCTGTCCAGTGCCCCGTGCTGGGCAGGCAGGTGCCTTTCCTCCAATGCTACACGTGCAAGAACTTTGTTCGCAGAGTGCGAGGGGTTGTCCACTGCCGCGGAGACCCCCTGAGTTGAAGTGATTCTCGACATGCCCCTGGGAATCACTCTGCCAGACGAGGAGGAGCTTATCTCTCTGCTTCGTGAAGCCCAGAGGATCCTCAGCAGGGAGCCGCAGCTCCTCAGAGTGGAGGCCGCAAGCGTTCTTGTCGTCGGAGACACGCACGGCGATGTTGAAACCTCTCTTAAAGCGCTTGAGCACGAAGCCGAGGTGAAGGTGTTCCTGGGGGACTACGTGGATAGGGGGGAGTACCAGCTCGAGAACATCGTCACGCTCCTAAGGAGGAAGCTTGAGGAACCTGAGCGGCTTATCCTGCTGCGAGGAAACCACGAAACCCCTGAGATGAACAGGTACTATGGTTTCCTCGACGAGGTTCTCTCCCGCTACAGCATGGAAGTCTACGAGGAGTTCGTGAGAGTTTTCTCGAGCATGAGCTACGCGGTCCTGATTAATGGAGCAGTCCTCGGCGTCCACGGTGGTGTAGCTAGGGGGCTTGTGACCCTCGAGCAGATAAGGAGCCTTCCCAAGGGCGATGTTCACCTAAAAGACCCTATAGCCTTCCAGCTGCTGTGGAATGACCCTGACGAGCGTGTCGCAGAGTTCTCTCCAAGCCCTAGGGGCCCCGGAGCGTATCTATTCGGGGCAAAACCCCTCGAAGAGTTCCTCTCCAGGAACAACCTAAGAGCCCTGGTTAGAGCGCACCAGCCCTTCCCCGAGGGCTACAGGGTGTTCTTCGAGGGTAAGCTCGTGAGCGTGTTCAGCTGCAGCTTCTACCCGATATCCTCCCCTAAGGGTTTGTTGCTAGAGAACGGAAAAATTAAAATTTTGGAGCTGGTCTAACAGATTAGTAGGTTATTCTCATCTTGAATTCTGCTTTTTTGCCTGGGTTCCAGTTCTTGACTGGTCTGTAGTAGCCGACGATTCTGCTCCAGTGGTCGGGGTTGGGGTTTCCGCAGTGTGGGCAGGCTTCGTGGTAGCCTGT
>JAJHRT010000051.1 GCA_020833575.1 Thermofilum sp.
CCCGGGAGGCGGGGTGTCTGGAGGTACTGGAGGACCCTGCCCCCCGTGGGCGCTCCTGTGAGCTTGGGGGAGGGTGGGACCCCACTGGTGGAGAGGGAGTACAGGGGGGTCAGGGCTCTGTTCAAGCTCGAGTACCTGAACCCTACTGGCTCGTTCAAGGACCGCGGTAGCACAGTGGCTATTTCCCACCTGAAGGAGGTGGGGGTGGACACAGTGGTCGTGGACTCCTCGGGTAACGCCGGTGCGAGCATGGCGGCCTACGCATCCGCTGCCGGGCTGCGCTGCAGGGTTTACGCTCCGAGGGGCGCGCCCCTCTACAAGAAGCTACAGATAGCTGCTTACGGCGCGGAGCTGGTGGAGGCGGAGAGCAGGGAGGCTGCGTCGCTGGTGGCGCAGAGCTACGAGCAGGGGTTTTACGCCGGGCACCTCTGGAACCCCTTCTTCATCGAGGGCTGCATGACCCTGGCCTTCGAGGTTTTCGAGGAGCAGGGGGTGCCGGACGCGGTGGTTGTACCCGTGGGCAGCGGGACACTCCTCCTGGGCGTGTACAAGGGGTTTAGGCTCCTCGCGGAGGCCGGGCTCGCCGGCAACCTCCCGAGGATCTACGCCGTGCAGGCGGAGAGCAATGCGCCCCTATACCGCGAGGTTCATGGCAGAGAGTACCCCGCGCTGTCCAGGGAGATCCTGGCCGATGGGATCGCCGTGCCCGATCCACCGCGCCTGAGGCAGGTGGCCTCAGCCGTCAGGGAGAGTGGTGGCGACGTGGTTGTCGTCACGAATGAGGAGATACGGGGTGCGCTGAAGGCGCTCGCGAAGATGGGCTTCCTCGTGGAGCCCACGTCCGCGGTCGTGCTGCCCGCTATAGAGAAGCTGAGGGCGCAGGGCCTCCTCGAGGCTGGCGAGAGGGTGCTCGCGCCACTGACGGGTAGCGGGCTCAAAGCCGCTGAGAAGATCGCAAGGCTCCTCGAGCTCGCGTGAGCGCGGGAGTAAGCCCACAGACTGAGGAAGAGCTATATCTCTCGCGGTGCTCCTGGGGGCGTGAGCGCGGTCACATTCGACGTATGGTCCACGCTGCTCGACATAAACGCCTTCTACAGGGCTGCCGCGCGCGCCCTGGCGGAGCTGACGGGGAGGGCTGAGCAGGAGGAGCTGCAGCGGCTCCAGAGGGCTTACGCCTGCGTGAAAGCTGCCAGGCGGCGCGGGTTGATCGACGAGAGTGATGTCGTCAGGAGCTCCACCCAGATCGCCCTGAAGGAGCTCGGGGGGCTGACCGAGTACGAGGTCTACTGGGCCTTCGCGAGGGCTGTCAACACCGTCGACGTGGGAGCGCTCGTGCTGGAAGGCGCGAGGGAGGCCCTGGAGGAGCTCAGGAGGGCGGGCTACAAGCTGGCTGTGGTGAGCAACGTCGTGTTCTGGCCGGGCTACCTCACCCGGGCTGTGCTGGACAGAGCCGGCCTCTCGGGCTTCTTCCGGGTCCAGGTCTACGCGGACGAGGTCAAGTGCCTCAAGCCCCACCCGCGCATATTCGCCGAGGCGCTGAGGCTGGTTGGGGCGGAGCCCTCGTCCTCAGCCCATGTCGGGGACAGCCCCTTCGAGGACCTAGCCGGGGCGCTCGCGTCGGACATGGCTGGAGTCCTCGTGGCCAGGGATAGGAGCACAACCCTCATGGACTCCAAGCTACGCGTGGCCATCGTAAGGAGCCTGCTCGAAGTGCCACCTGCCGTGAGAGCCCTAACAGGGGCTGGCGGGCCGTGAGCTCAAGCGTACCAGGCTCTGTAGAGCTCCCTCCTCAGCAGGGAGAGCACAGGCACCTTCTCCCTCGCCTCCTTCACCTCGGAGGGGTCGAGGACGACGGAGATGCTTCTCTCCTCCTGGCCCAGATCCAGCAGCGAGTGCCCCATGGGCGTCACCACGGTGCTCCGCCCGGAGAACAAGGGGCCTGTCTGGTCCACAGCCACGAGGAAGGCGACGTTCTCGTGCGCCCTCGCCCTGGTGAGCGCTAGCCACTGCTCCTCCTTGTAGGGCCCCCTGTACCACGCAGCGGGAACCACGAAGAGGTCCGCCCCTCTCAGCGCCATCGCGCGGAAGAGCTCGGGGAACCTGAGGTCAAAGCACACGGCGAGCCCCACCGTGAAGGGGCCAAGGCTGAGCACTGCGAGCTCCGAGCCCCTGGCGAACACGTCCGACTCGCGGTACCCGTAGGCGTCGAAGAGGTGGACCTTGCGGTAAACGGCTCTCACAGAGCCCCTGTCGACCAGGATGGCCGCGTTGTACACCCTGTCGCCCTCCCTAAGGTACGCGTGAACCACCGCGGCCGAGCCTCTCTCCCTGGTCTTGTCGGCAATGCTCCCCACGAATTCTCCGTCCAGGGGCTCCGCAGCGCTCTCGACGTACTCGGCGGTGAGACCGCCGGGCGGTACGCCCATCAGGTACTCCGGGAAGACCGACAGGTCCGCGTCCGAGCTGTCGAGCAGGCTGAGCACGCGGTCAAGGTTCTCCCTCTTGTTGGGAGAGACAGCGAGCTGGTGCAACGCGACCTCGAGCACATGCCTTATCCGCCGAGGCGGGGATTTTATGTTTCGTGACGTGCAGGCTCGCGCACGTCCTCTACGCGGGCTTCAGGGAGGATCCCTCCTTCAGGAGGCTCCTCGGGGAGCCCGGTTGCGTATACGCCTTCTTTGAGGTCGTCGAGGAGCTCGCGCGGCAGGGGGTTCTCACGGCCCTGTGCCTCAGGGCAGGCGAGGTAACAGCCTCCGTGGCGGTCCTCTCCCTCGGCGCAAGGCCCTCGAGAGTCAAGCTCCCCCGTGGCCTCGCGCGCCTGCTTGCCTGCCTGGGGGCTCGGGGGCTCCTCAACCTGGTGGCGTGGCTCGCCTGGGCTCCCAGGTACGCCAGGGCCTACTCGAAGCTGGAGAGAGCGTGCCACCTACTCTTCATAGCGTCCCTTGCGCCGGGCAGGGGCTACGGCTCCAAGCTGCTCAAGAGGGTTGAGAAGGCATGCAGGTCGGCCGGAGCCCGTGCGGTGGCGCTGGAGGTGGACGTCGAGAATCCCGCTCTGCTTTTCTACGCGAAGCGGGGCTACACACCCCTGACGGTCACGGTGTTCGCTGGGAGACATTACCTGCTGATGGCAAAGCTTATCAGAGGGGCTCTCTAGAGTTCTCTGGAGGATGAGGAAGAGACGAGCTGACGCATGATGAGTAGCCATCTCACGCTGAGCGCGCGCTGCGTGAAGACCTCATGCTCTTTGGAAGCACGCACCCTTAAAGCCTCTAGAGGAGCAGGCTATACCCTTGTGAGGAAAGTAAGCGCTCCAAGTAAAAAACGGAAAATAGCATAAAAAATACTGTTTTAGCTTGGTTGCTACCTGACTTCCTGCCTCTGTACGAAGAAGATGTAGGAGAGTAGTGTGAACACGGCCACGTACGCTGCAAGCACAGCTAGATCCACCCACCTGGTGGCGATTATGCTTCCCAGGTCTACGTAGGATGTGGTTTGGGGCGACCTCCTGGTGAACAGCGCGTTAACGAGGGTGAAGTACCTGTCGTTAGGCGAGATCATGAGTACCGAGCTTGTGATCTCCCCTAACTTTCTGTAGTAGTCTTGAAGCTGTGGAGGTAGCTCTTCGACTACTGTTACTGTTACCCCTATCTCGACGCCAGTGGCTGATGTCCTGTTGAGGGCAATGGCTGGGGGAGGTCCTAGGACTGAGTAAGCGATCATCGAAGCTGCAATGGGCAGGACGAAGGTGAGGAATATCCAGGCGAGGATGCAGTAGAGGAGGGCGCGGCCGGACCTGTCGCTGAGCACAGAAATAAAGAGAGATAAAGCATAGTATGCAAGCGCCAGGAGGATGGAGGGTATTAAGCTAAGCATGAGCCTTGAGAGGTCGTCTGCCGTGAGTGTGACTCCGTAAAGCGTTGCTGAGATCGGGAGGGATAGCGCAGTGGATACGAATACTGCGATCGCGATGAGAATAGTGGCTGCGAGTATCTTCCCGTTGAGCACCTGATCCCTGTACACCGGCCTAGCTAGCACCAGCCTGATCGTGCCTTTCTCGCGCTCAGCTACTATGGCTGAAAAGCCGAGCGCGATCCCCAGCAAGGGGGCAACGAAGCTCATCGCAGCCGACAGCGAGCCGACAAACTGCACAACAAGCCTTAGCTCGGCGACGCCCCGCGTAGCAGGCCTTCCTCGCTCGGGAGCAGGTACCTCTCGGCCTTGAAAAGCCGAGCCCATGGCTGCAGAGATGGCTGCAGAGATGGCTACGAAGAGCAGCACGAAGAGTACTATGAGACCCCAGTACCTGAGACTCCTTAAGTTCTCTAGCACCTCCTTCCTGACGATAACAGCTACCTTCTCACTCACCCCAACCACCCCCGTGGTAGAACTGGTAGAGCTCATCCCAGGTGGGTGCGCGCTCCCTAAGGGACCGCACCTGGTACCTCCCGGTCACGCCTAGGAGCTCCCTCATTATATCTCTGGACGCTCTAACCCTGATAGTGTTGTTCTCAAGCCCCACCTCGACGACGCCCTCCAGCTGGCGCAGCTCCCTGAGCAGGTCCTCGGGGCGCTCCTGCACCACAACCTCGTAGCTGTAGCCCCTGGCCTCCCTGTACTGCTTTGCCAGCTCCTCGAGGTTGCCCTGCGCCACTATCCTGCCTTTGCGGATGAAGGCTGCGTGGGAGCATATGAAGCCCACTTCGTGCAGCAAGTGCGTTGAGATTAGGATGGTCCTTCCCTCCTTCACCAGCCGTGTCATTAGCTCTCTGAACATGGCAGAGCCCTGAGGGTCTAGGCCTAGCGTCGGCTCGTCCAGTATGAGCACCTCCGGGTCTTTGAGGAGGGCTTGCGCCAGGGCTAGCCTTTGGTTCATCCCCCTTGAGAACGTCTTAACCTTCGCGTTAGCCCACTCCTTGAGGCCCACCAGCTCCAGCACCTCGTCGATCCTCCTCCTCAGCTCCCCCCACGGGATGCCGTCGAGCCTGCCAAGGAACTCCAGGTTCTCGTAAGCGGTCATGTGCTCGTAGAAGCCGTAGTTCTCGGGAAGCAGGCCAACCCTCTTCCTGATCTCCAGCGACTGCTTCACGCAGTCAAACCCCAGCACCCTCGCTGTGCCGCGCGTGGGTAGCTGCAGGCCAACGAGGATTGAAATCAGCGTGGTTTTACCAGCGCCGTTGGGGCCGAAGAGCCCGAAAAGCACGCCCTTCGGCACTCTGAGGTTAGCGCTGTCTAGCGCTACCACCTTGCCAGCTCTGTCCCTGTATATCTTGGTGAGGTTCTCAGTCTCGATCGCGTACTCCATCGCCGTCACCTCCTCCCGAGCTTCCTATACACTATAATAACCGCAGCCACGAGCGCTACAACCACGGCTATGATGTAGTAGGTGATGCTGCTCGCAGGCCTGACGTAAACGTGCAGATCGCGGCGGAGAGGCTCCACCTGGTCGGCTGAGAGGCTCAGCGACAAGTAGTAGTCACCCGCGTCCGTCGTGGGGTCTACGGAGATTGACAGCTGGAATGTAACTGTGTCACCCGGCTTCAGAACGAGGACATTATCGGGAGTCACAGAGACAGAGATTCCTCTAGCCTTGGATACCGCCGCTAGAGCGACGTTTGTCAACGAGGAATAGCCGGTGTTCTTGACCTGCACCTCGAAGGTGCCGCTGGAGCCGGGTGTGAGCTCTACGTAGAAGTTCTGAGTCACGAAGCTCAGCTCGTACTTACCGAGCACTCCGAGCGAGAGCTGCACCTCGTCCCCGGAGCCCTCCGTAGCTGCTGAGAACTTGAAAGGTACAACTGCGGGCTCCGCGAGGGGTGGGACCGAGACTGAGAGCACTAGAGACACCTGCCCGCCGGCCCTCAGGAAGACCTTGGAGAAGACGTTACCCTGCTGGTCAGACACACTCCACTTGTACCCCTCCGGCAGCCCTGTAACGTTGAAGGAGACGACGCAGTCGGCATCGCCAAGGTTCGACAGCGTGAGCGTGTACTTCGCTGTTTTACCCGCGTAGACATCAACGTGCGGCGCTGTGTAGCTCAACCTCAGCAGGGGCTTCCCGCTGACGACGACCACCTGGATGGGTAGCCTGTCGATAAAGTAGGGATTTACCCCCTCCACCTCAACGAGCACAGAGTAGGCGCCTGGCTTAGCGTCCTTGGGGATCCCCAGGGCCAGCTGGACTTGCAGGCTCTCGCCAGGGTTCAAGCTGAGCTCGCGCACAACCAGTCCTCCTACGGTGAAGCTCCCTACCCAGCCCTCCGGCAGCTCGAAACCCAGGCGCGCCTTGAACGCCTGCCGCAGGGTGTTCGTGACCCTTAGCTGAAGCTGCACTGTGGAGCCAGGGCTAGCCTGGAGAGCTGTTAGCTGGGCGGAGAGGATCCCAAGGCTCCTGTTGACAAGCTCGATCGTGAGCATTCTCTCGTGGACGAGCGCCCCCGAGAAGATCAGTCTTACCTGGCACTCGCGGGGGGGCGCATAGGGGGTTGTTATGTCTAGCTTGAGGCTCTGGCTCTCCCCCGGGTTCAGCGTAAGCTCCCGAACCGTCACCCCCTCGGCAGAGTAGAGTGAGATATTTACGCCGCAGCTCTCCTCTATGCGCACTGCCACCCTCTCCTGCATGCTGCCCTTGTTCGCCACTACGAGGGGCAGCGTGACCGTGTCAAGCAGCCCTAGGCTCAGGTGCGTCAGAGGCAGGGATATCGAGAGGCT